>NZ_JADEXI010000408.1:0-4219 GCF_015207185.1 Microcystis sp. LEGE 08355
GAATGGGGTCTAATTGTAATTCCGTCGGGTCGAGGACGGTTAAGGAGAGGGGAGAACCCAAGAACCAAGTGGCTAGATCATCGGAGAAGTTTTCGGCGATAAATTTACAAATATTATCAAACATCGTGAGCGTTTTGCCTTTGTAATTGCTACCATCCACATCAATAAATTCAAGATTACTTGCTATAAATTCCTTAACAATTAAGCTAGATAACCCCCCGATAATTAGTAAAATTCTTTGATTTTATGGTAGTCTTTGAACCAAGCTTACGAAATATTATATCACCGATTCAGATAGATCATGATTTAATCCTGTTTTAATTTCACAAACATAATTAAAGGTAGCATGATCGGTCTGAATAACCAACTTTACATCAGCCAATAATTTACCCTATATATAGGGTTTATCTTGAATAGTTGCCTGAAAATTAGGTAAGGATTCTGGACAGTTAAAACATTTATAAAATAGGGGATGTTTGGGATACATAAGCAATAGAAAGTTACCTTTTCTCCAAAATTAGTAAATATTCGGATTTCATGCCATCAGGATTTTTATTCTTGCGAGATTTGAATAATTGTCTGGTTTTAATTCTATCCTCAAAGACGGTATTAAAGATAAAGCCATTTTCCTGAAAATATTCCCCTAATATTCGCCAAGTTTCTACTTCCACTCCATCCACTTTCGGATTACCCACAAAAATGCAAGCTTTCCCAGCTTGTTTTAATTTTCTGGTGGCATTTTCTAAAGCGTTGATGGTGTGACAAAAATAGGAATCAAGTATTTTATGTAAATTCTCTTTCTCTAAACTTGATCTCACTTTATTTAAGGTTTCGGTTTCGATTAATCTGGTAGCCTGTCGGTAGGGAATTTCTAGCTTAGAGATTTTTTGCACTTCTTTTTCTGTATATCCTAACCAATATAAATCTAGTTTTGCTGTTCTGATATATTCCTGTGCTTGCAGATAAGGGGGGGAACTAATTAAACAATCTAACTCTAAATTTTGCTCGATCTCAAAAGTGGCACTATCTACTCCCCCATAAAAAAGCACCTGATTATAATTATGCCAAGTTACGGTAATATATTGATTGACACTGGTTAAAGTTTCAAAACTCATCTCTTTAATTGTTCGTTTTAATTCCTCTTGCCAATCTCTTTGTAATAGTTCCTGTATATCTGATTTTTTGTATTTCGATTGAAATAATTTAGGTTTGGTATGTTCTGCATAGGAAAACTGTTTACTAACTTTCACTAAAACCGCTTGAATGATCTGGGAATATAAATCAGGTTCTAGACTTTTTTGACCTGCCCAAAGTTTCTGCAAAACTGCTAAAATATCCTCTGGATACCAATAGTTTAAATTTGACCACTGAGGGATAAATTTATCCTTGCTGCCAAAAACTTCTAAGATTTTTTTATCTAACTCTGAGTAACTCAATGGTTCTTGGTGTTCTGTGATTTTAATCGGTATAATATGGTTTAAAAGATAATTAAGATCAGTTAAAACCGCATTTCTTTGACAAAGTTTAGCCTCTAAACCCACCGTACCCGAACCAGCAAAAGGATCGATAATCCAATCATCCTTTTTAGTGTAGTTATCAAGACAAAATCTCACCACTTGGGGAATAAATTTGGCAGGATAATAATAGATGCCATGGGTTAGATAACTGGTGCTGGTGATTTCTGGTACTAAATCTCGAAAAGAAACTAATCGCGGGGTTCCCCGATTAAATTCTTCTAAATTATTAGAATCGAAAAGTTCTAAGTAGGGAGGCACAATTATTTGTAGGATGGGTTAGCGGTAGTGTAACATGAGCGGGCGTTGGGTTTCATGCTTCAACCCAACCTACGTTCATCTTATATTTAATTCCACCCACCCACTTAACTGCATGATTCGGCTATCAATTCTCCCTAGGGTGGACTAGCCAATTAAAATAAAGATTAAAAACGTAGTTGATCAATATTCTAACTTATCGTCCTCTAACCTAACCGACAACTCAGCTTTTTTACTTTTTACTTAACGTGATATACTGCCAAAGGAAAAAATGACGTTTTAATTAGTCTGCGTGAATAGCCAATCCTCGACAATTATAGAACAGGTTAGAGTCCTTGACCCTCTGACACAAACCGATCGCATTGCCGATGTCTGGATTGAGAAGGGGGTAATTAAAGCGATCGAATCTCAGCTTCCCCCAAGAGAAAATAGTAACTATATTTCTGGTCAAAACTGTATTTTTGCTCCAGGATTAGTCGATCTCTACAGTCATTCCGGGGAACCCGGCCACGAGGACAGAGAAACCCTCGCATCTTTGCTTAAAGCGGCCACGGCCGGAGGCTGCACCAGGGTGGCAATTCTCCCCAATACTCTCCCCCCCCTCGATCACCCCGCACTTATTAGCACATTACAGCAAAAAAGTCAAGGGTTTTTTGACTCAAAATCGACTCGTCTGCATTTTTGGGCAAGTCTCACCCTAGGAAGACAAGGGCAAAAAATGACGGAATTAGCCGATTTAATGCCGGTAACGGTGGGTTTTACCGATAATCGCAGTCTGGAAGATTTGGGACTGTTGCGGCACTTATTGGAATACCTAAAACCCTTCGGTCAAAATATCGCCCTTTCCCCGGTAAATCAGCAATTAAAGGGTAATGGAGTCATGCGTGAGGGAGAAACCTCGATTCGCCTAGGTTTACCGGGGGATCCTGCTATTTCCGAAACCACTGCTTTAGCCACAATTTTAGAAATCGTCGGCGAAATTAATACACCTGTTCACCTAATGCGAATTTCTACCCGTCGAGGAGTGGAATTAATTCGCGAGGCAAAAATGCGGGGATTGCCGATAACCGCTAGTGTGACGTGGTTGCATCTGCTCTTAAATACAGGATCGATCGCCAGCTACCATCCCAGTTTACACCTCGCTCCCCCCTTGGGCAACGAAAGCGATCGCAAGGCGTTAATTGCGGCAATTAAGGAGGGAATTATCGATGCAATCGCGATCGATCATCGTCCCTATACCTACGAAGAAAAAACCGTCTCTTTTGCAGAAGCACCCCCCGGCGCGATCGGGTTAGAATTAGCTTTACCGCTACTCTGGGAAAAATTAGTAATAACCGGGCAATTATCAGCTTTACAATTGTGGCAAGCGCTTAGTCTCAATCCCTGTCATTGTTTACAACAAAAACCGGCATCTCTCAACCCCGGTAATCCCGCAGAAGCAATTCTTTTTCATCCCCAAGCAAGCTGGAAAGTAACGGCAAATAATCTTCACTCCCTCAGTCATAATACTTTCTGGTTAAATCAAACAATTACGGGAAAAGTCTTAGAAATGTGGAATTTTTAAAGGGTGGCCAATTTCTATCTTGAGACTCTCCTAGTTTTTTGGATAATGATCAGCTAGAATTCTAGAGAAAACTAGAGTAATATCATGGAAAAAGAACTGGTATCGGAAAAGCGCGGTTATCTACTTCGCACGGTGGCAGAAGCTAAAGAAATTGTCCTTAATTGGTTGCGAGAAATAAATTTAGTTAATGCGATTAAATTAGGTTTACCAGAAGTGGATGACAGATATCATATTTGGCGAATTCCTCTATGTAATGAACAGAAAAAAACCGTTGGGGAAGTGGTGATCGATGCTTACACCACCGAAATTTTAGCCGATAGGACAACCCGGACTGAAATTATTATCGCTCGTCTGTTAAAACAGGATGAATCTAAATTAGAAAACCGCAAGAAACCCAAAAAAGAATATAAGCTTTCCTCTCTGAGAAATACCATCGGATTTGGTGATTGTAGCGAACTTTTGGAGGAAATGCCCGCAGAAAGTGTTGATTTAATCTTTACCTCACCACCCTATTTTAATGCTCGCCCGGAATATTCAGAATTTGAAGAATACGAAAGCTATCTATTGAAGCTGCGACAGGTAATCAGAAAATGTCATCGAGTTTTGAGTGAAGGACGTTTTTTTGTCATTAATATTTCTCCCGTGCTGTTGCGTCGTGCTTCCCGTAATCAAGCTTCTAAACGTATTGCTGTTCCCTTTGATTTGCATCGAATTTTTATTGAAGAAGGTTACGACTTTATTGATGATATTATTTGGCTAAAACCAGAGGGAGCAGGGTGGGCAACGGGTAGAGGACGCAGATTTGCAGCTGATCGCAATCCTCTCCAATACAAAACTGTGCCAGTGACTGAATACGTTTTAGTCTATCGTAAACACACGGATT
>NZ_JADEXI010000409.1:0-4212 GCF_015207185.1 Microcystis sp. LEGE 08355
CATCGATCCCGCTCAGGGGGTGAACCGGCGTTCCTCGGTTTTCAGGGAACCAGCATGGCGGCCCCTCACGTTGCTGGGGTGGTAGCTTTAATCAAGGCTGCGGGAATTAAAGAACCCAATGCAGTTTTAGAGGTTTTGCAACAGTCAGCCCGTAAGATCAATGATGATCCCTTTAATCATTTTGGCGCCGGACAATTAGACGCGGGCAATGCTCTACAATTGGCCCTGAAAGGACAGATTACTTTCCGGGATTTTTGGCGTTGGTTGCGCGATAACGGTTATCTCAATCCCCGTTTCTGGATTGATGGCGGCGCGGTGGCGGTTTTGCCCAAAATGGCCATGGTTTTGGGTTCTTATCTCCTCGCTTGGTGGCTGAGAAATTATTTTCCCTTCCCCTGGAACGGATTTTTGAATGCTGGTCTAATTTTTGGCAGTTCTGGCTTATTTTTCCTCAGAGGTCTTTATATCTTCGATTTACCCCAATGGCCTTTCCGAGTGATGGGGAGTTCTCTTTCCGACCTAGGAGGCGTTATTCAGGGAAGTTCTGCCCTTAATCCGCTTTTTGCTAGTGTTATCCTGCCTTTTGTCCTGATTGCGCTGCTTTTGGGTCATCCCCAAGCCAAATGGTTAGCGGTGGGGGTATCTTTAGCTATGGCGGTGACTTTAGGTATCAGTGCTGTTATCCATCCTACTCTGATCTGGTTAGGTTCTGGTACGATCGCTCAGGCATTTTTGGGCGTAAATGCGCTTTTATGTCTCGGTTTAGGTTATTTAGCCCTAAAAAGTGCTACTTCCTCCCGATACGCTTAAACAGGGGTTACAATGGGACAACAAAGGTGATTTACCGTTCAAAACCTTTTTGGTTTTGGTATCTTCCTTTTGTTTTGCATTGAGTTCTCCTACAACAGCAGCCTCGGACATTAACCGAGGTTTTTTCTTTATGATGTATGTTAGTTTCTAGGGGTTTTTTGGGAATTCTCAATCCGTATCCCGAAAGTTTCCCCCAATACCCCCTCGAATCATCGAGCTTATCTATTGTCTCTTTTCTAAGGTGTCTATCGTGTCAAATCATAAAATTCTCGTTATCGATGACAGTAAAGTGATCAGGATGCACGTTCGCGATATGTTACCAGAGGGTAACTTTGAATTACTCGAAGCTAAAGACGGATTAGAGGGCTATCATCTCATCCGTACCGAAACCCCGAATTTGATTATTTTGGACTTCCTTCTCCCGAAAATGAGCGGTTGGGAGGTGTTTCAGCAAATCCAAACCGAAGATAATCTCAAAAGTATCCCCCTAGTGTTAATGTCGGGACGGAAAGAGGAGGTAGTAGAGAAAATCCCCGAACCTTTCCCGCATTTTGCCTTTATTGAGAAGCCTTTCGACCAAAAACAATTGGTACAAGCGATTAAAGAAGCGATGGCTAAGGCCAAACAATATTCTCCGAAACCAACAGTTTTTAGCCCGAAACTAGAGGAACTCACCGGGGATTATGGCACCGATATTCAGACTCTCCAGTCCCAAATTGCCCAAATGCAAACAGAAATGGAAACTATGAAGAAACAAATGTCGCAATTAGTGGCTTTTATTAAGAAAAAACTGCCCTAGAACTATTCATCCCGATTTTTTATAACTTGGGCAAGCAGTTATCTTTATCCGGCGGGCAAATCTCGGGCTAATCTCCTATCCGTTTTAAACAGGATTTAGTATAATATGAGGTAGTCTTTATTTAGTGAGTGACTAAGTTATTAATTAACTGATAACTAATTATGAATTGGCAAGAAATAGCGGGTAATTGGGTTTTTCTCCCCCGTCGTCCCCGGGGTATCATTCACTTTTTAGGGGGGGCATTTGTGGCGGCAGCCCCGAATATTACCTATCGTTGGTTATTAGAAAGTCTTGGGAATTCAGGCTACGCTATGGTCGCGACTCCCTTTGTTAATACCCTCGATCACAAATCGATCGCCCGCACAGTTTTAAACCGTTTTGATAATATTATTGAACGTCTGCGCTGGAATCATAGTCTGCCCCAAGGTTATCTCCCCATCTACGGATTGGGTCACAGTATGGGGTGTAAACTACATTTATTAATCGGTAGTCTCTACGAAGTGGAACGGGCGGGAAATATCCTCATTTCCTTTAATAATTATCCCATTCGTCGAGCTATTCCCTTTATTGAACCTTTGCAAATTGACACCACTTTTAACCTCGAATTTACCCCTTCCCCCGAAGAAACAAACGAGTTAATTTTCCAAGATTATGCCATTCGTCGCAATCTTTTAATCCGTTTTCAAGACGACACGCTCGATCAATCTCTGGTATTAAATCCCCTGCTAAAAAAACGCTTTAATGATTTAATTGCCCTGCGAACTCTCCCGGGCAATCATCTCACTCCCTTGAGTCAAGATGTCAGTTGGCAAACCGGAGAAGTATTTACTCCCCTCGATGCGATCGGCCAATGGTTAAAACAGGGACTTGCCCGGGATAATTCCCGTCTCAAAGATGAGATTCTCCAGTGGTTAAATCCAGTCCTTCCCGCCTCTCGTTAGCTTTCCTCTAGATTAATCCCCAGGGCCCGTAATTGCGCCTCTAAGCAGGCTAATTTTG
This sequence comes from Microcystis sp. LEGE 08355, assembly GCF_015207185.1. Lineage (NCBI taxonomy): Bacteria > Bacillati > Cyanobacteriota > Cyanophyceae > Chroococcales > Microcystaceae > Microcystis > Microcystis sp. LEGE 08355. Next base: position 2,609 of record NZ_JADEXI010000409.1, read on the forward strand.
CCTCAGCTTCCCGGGCCCGTTGACGTTCCTGTTGGGCTTGCTGTTCGGCGGCATTGGCTCGTTGTTCGGCTAATTCCGCTTTTTGCTTGATTTCTAGGGTGGTCAAAAACCGCGAGCCATCGGGATAAAAAATAGCTAACTGGGGACTCTCCAGTTGAAAACGAATCTGTAGAAGCGGACTCTGCCAATTATCGATCGCGGCAATCATCTCCAATTGATCACCCCTTCGCCACCAACCCTGTAGATAATTAGCATCGGGATCGTAGAGATAATATTCTTCTACGCCAAAACGCTGATAAAATTGCCATTTTCGGCGCATTTCTGCTTTAGTGTTGCCTGGAGAGAGAATTTCAAAGACTACCTGCGGCGCAATCTGGTTTTCTAACCATTGCTTATAGGAACCTCGATCGCCCTTGGGTCTGCCAAACACCACCATAGCATCCGGCGCTTGACAGGTTTTATTATCCCCCTCGACCGGATACCACAACAGATCGCCGGCGATAAACACATTGTCATTGTCTGCGAATAAACATTCGAGATTTTCCTTGATCGTCACAATCCAGCGAAACTGTTTGGTATTATCGGCCATCGGTTTACCATCACTATCGGGATAGATAATCTCCGACTCAGAGAAAGATATCGCCTTGATCATCGTTCTACTCCCTAGCGTAATAACTATAACTAGAGATTATGACATCAACAAAGGGAGAATTGATAGCGGCACTGTTAGAACAAGTAACAAATAAGATGGGAACTCCTCGACAAATACTGTCCGACCACGGCAGGGATTTATACAGAGGAATACAATTATATCAGGAGAAAAATCCAGAAGTTGCTCACACTTATGTGGTAACTCATCAGATGGCATTGATTTTAAAGTCAGAACTGGAAAAAGATGAACAATATCAGTCATTTGTCAAAAAATGTCATCAGTGTCGTCAAGAGATACAACAAACCGAATTATTGTTTTTAATGCCGCCTTGTCAACGGACAAAATCTCGTTATTTTAACTTAGATAGGGTCTTTGGACTGGCTCCTAGACTATCAATCAAGATTCTCTCCCTGTCTGGGCTACCATCTTGGCTATGACCCGAAGTCTTGAAGCTCAAATCAAACATGAGGGGTTAACTCAAACATCTTTATCTCAATGGGATAAGCTTTTTCCCCAGTCTTCCCTTCCCGAAAGTCTTATCCCTATTTACCAGAAAATACAGCGTTATTTGTTAGAACAAACTTCTACTATCCCAGAAGGTGAGATATTTCTGGGAACTTCCGATGTCATTGAATCTATCTTTGGTAAGTATAAGCTTTTTTCGCAAAGATGTCCTATAAACGAACTGGGGGTTATGGTTTTAACAATAGTGCTAGTAACTACCGATTTCACTGTCAATTTGATTAAAGAGGCGTTGGAAACTATCAGGTCGAAGGATGTTAATATTTGGCAAGAGCAAGTTTTTGGACAATCCACTCTTTCTAAAAGAAAAGTTGTTTTTTCCTCCTGACAAATTTTGACAGAAAAAGTGCATGATTTATTTTCCTTGATTTTCCCGTATATTCAACACCCTACCCTTGCCGCCCCGACGTCGGGGGGGCAAGGGTAGGGT
>NZ_JADEXI010000004.1:0-27388 GCF_015207185.1 Microcystis sp. LEGE 08355
TTTCAATAGTAAATTAATATATTCCTCTGGGGCTTTTTTATGATTTCCATTTTTTCTCCCATCTTCTAGACTTTCTAGATTGTTAGGATAGCCATGAACACACCAAGGGGCGACTGTTTTGAGTGAACAGCCAATAAACTCAGCTATTTCTCGTTGAGTTTTTCCGTCGTTCAGCAAGAGAAACATTAAAATTCTTTCCCTAACTTCTGCTCTTTCTTCTTCTTTAAGAGCTTTTTGTAAGTTTTTCTTTTCTTCTAAATCTAGGAAATCTTTAGCTGGCATAAGTAGGATTTTTCTCAAGTTACTATTTCTATTTTAGGTGGTTTAAGTGCGTTTTAGCTTATCCCTAGTTGATCAGCTAGTTGGTGCGGGGCGCAAATTTCTGATTGGATGGCTGACGGCAGTAGAAGCTCGAAATATAGGAACTCGGCGGTGGAAGTTACGGTCGATGATAGGTTTTGAGGGCAAAATTTGAGGATAAATTAACTTTATTTTGTTCTAAGCCATTTCACCCTTCATTAAAAACTCATAGATATCGACAACCGACAGAAGTGGCTATCTTATTTCCACAATAAGTTCCTTTCCTAAAGCTTTTGCGTATCTTTCTAAAGTAGAAATACCAACAGATTCCACATTCTCTTCTAGGTTGAAAACTGTTGCTTTATCCCAATTTAACTTACGGGCTAATTCTTCCTGGGTCAGTCCAGCTTCTTCTCTTGCCTGCGCTAATATAACTCCCAGCTTGAAACTGAGATAACCAGACTCGAAGCCTTGGGAAAATTGACTGTCAGTTTGTTTTCTTCTGTTAATATATTGTTCTACATCACTCATCGTCGAATCTCCTGTTTAAGTAGTCTCGTTTTCGTTGCTGTGCCAAATTAATCTCTTGGGATGGTGTTTTTTGGGTCTTTTTGGCAAATCCGTTGGTTAAAATAATTAAATCACTTTCTACAAAAAAGCCCAGCAGACGGAATATATTATGGCCAACCTGAACTCTCACTTCCCAAATATCATCAGTATTTACTAATTTTTTAAGGTATTGACTCGGTACAGAATCTAACTCCTGAATTAAGCGTAACACCCACAACACTTTTTGAGCTTGTTTTCCAGACAGAGAATTTAAAAAATCTTCAACGGGGCTGGCTCCTGACTGGGTACGATAGAAAACAATCTCTTTCATATAATAATCAGTTTAAGGAAACATTTCAATATTTTAGCGATCGCATTTCAGGCGGATTGCGATTGCGTCGCCTGATCTTGTAGGGTGCGTTAGCGACAGCGTAACGCACCCTAATCATGTCCTTGTTACCATCATCTTAGGGATTCCATATCGCCCGGCATTGGTTGTGATTATCTTACATCGTCATCCAATAATCCTGAAAATCCCAAAATCGCTGAAAATCCTGATGCTGACAAGGAAGTAGTGCAGATACTAGCGTAAGCCATGAGGAAGAGCAATGTAAAGATTTATTAAATTGTATCGTATAATACTTTGTGGAGGATGGGAATGTGTAACGTGTTTCTGTCTCCTATTGGTTTTGGGTTGGGCTGTTGCTTGATTCAAGGTACGAGAGGGGCGATCGCAATATCCAGTTCCTAGCTTTATAGATGCTTTCAAGATGACTAAAACAGCAGAAACCCTCAAAATAGAACTTGCTCAACTTCCCGTGCAAGATTGCGCTGAACTAGCTTACTTTCTCATCCATTCCTTAGATGAAGGTGTAGATGACAATGTTTTAGATGCTTGGGATAGAGAATTAACTGAAAGATTAGCCGAAATTTATGCTGGAACAGCCAAGGGTGAACCATCAGATAAAGTATTATTGGAATTACGAGAGAAATATTCGTGAAACCTGTTATTATTCACAGTTAAGCAACAGGAGAACTTGACAATGCTATTCAATATTATGAGAAGCAAAAGATAGGATTAGGGCTAGATTTGCTATCTGAAATTGAACAAGTTCTCGAAAAAATTAAAATTAACCCTAATCTGGGAACAGCCCATACTATCGAAGGGGTACGCCGTTATGTCATTCGCCGTTTTCCTTACATCATCTTTTATGTAGAATTTGAAGCATTTATCTGGGGAGTTGCGATCGCATATAGAAAACGTAAACCTGATTACTGGAAAAAGCGAAATTTAGAATAATGGAGATACTCAAACCTAAACTAAAATCATCCCACCTTGTTACTCCATGTTTTGATCATGGGGAACGCACCATCTTTAAGTTAACCGAGCAGTATTGACTCCCCCTGCCATCACCCCGGCAATTTGTCGGTCTAACTGTTCTAAATTTTCCGCCGGTTCAAGGCAGCATAACCCTTGACAAATTAACCCAAATGTGCTAGGGGGCAAACTGGCATCGACTCGATACACCGCAGTGGGCAAATAGCGACTTAACAGCCGCTCGATCGAGCTTTCCGGGGCGCGCAGACAGAAACCGTGACGATAGTGATCGAGAGCGACAAATAAACTGGGGCAAGCGGTGGGGGACTGTTCTAGGATGGTACTAAAAGATTGCAAGGCCTTTTCGGCCCGATCGAGATATTCTAGATTTTCCGTCAATCGCGACAGACGCAATAAATTAGCGATCGCAATTCCGTTGGCCGAAGGGGTGGCATTGTCCGTATAACCTCGCTCCCGCACGATCAGATCGAGACTATGATCGGACGCAGTATTAAAATATCCCCCCTCATCCTCGGCCCAAAACCAGCGATCAAATTCCCCCTGTAGATCGATAGCCGCCTCTAACCAGCGAGTTTCTTGGGGTTTAGCGGTTTGCAGGTCGAGCAAAGCCTTAATAAAATAGGCAAAATCCTCCGATTGGGCTAAAACCGAGGCCTGACCCTGATAATTCAAGCGCTGAAAACGTCCATCTAACCACTGATGCTTGAGAATAAACTCGGCCGCTTGAGCGGCCATTTGCCAGTACAAAAGTTCGCCAAAGACGGCAAAGGCCCGGGCCAAACCGGAAATCATCAAACTATTCCAAGCGACGATCATTTTCGTATCCGTTACCGCCGGAATCCGTCCCGGCCAAGAGACGGTTTTCGCCTCCTGATTGTCTCTGGCTGGGGGAAAAAGAGCTAATTGGGCTTGAGAACTGCCATAACGCCGAATAAATAACTTATCGAGCATATTTTCTATCTCCTCCCCTAATTCTCCCCCTTGCCGACGTTGCAGGACATTACGACCCTCAAAATTCCCCTCGGCAGTGACGGTAAAATTAGCTTGCAGCAGCCCCAATTCCTCGGTCGATAGATAATCCCTTAACGACCGATCCGACCAGACATAAAAGGTCCCTTCCTCCGGTTCCCTATCCGTGGCCTTCTCAAAACTATCGGCATCTTGGGCCGCATAAAAATAGCCTTCTGGGGCGGTCATTTCCCGTTTTAGCCAGTTAACCGTGCCTTTAATCCCTCTCTCAAAGGCCGATTCTCGATCACCCGCACTCCACAAATTGGCTAAATATTCGACAATTTGCCCGTTATCGTAGAGCATTTTTTCAAAATGGGGAACTGTCCACGTCGAATCCACCGTATAACGATGGAATCCTCCCCCCACATGGTCATAGATTCCCCCCAGGGCCAGATCTTCCCCCCGTTGATAGGCCGCTTGCCGGAGGGAATCGTCAAAATCGTCACCAAAGCGACTACCCTGCAAAGCCAGATTAGCATAGGGAATCATCGGAAAACTGGGCCGACCGTAATTATTGGAATTAACCCGAATCACCGCCGTATTTGTCTCGATTCCTGTGGCTAAAAGGGAAGGAGCGGCTAAATTAGTCTCTGCTCGGGGTAAAATAGCTGATTGACGCAGTGCGCCCAGCATTTCGGCCGTAAATTTGCTTAATTTCTCCTTTTCTTCGTCATAATAGCGACGTACCGATTGCAACACTTGCAGAAAACCGGGCCGGTTAAAGCGCGGTTGCACGGGAAAATAGGTGCCACCATAGAAGGGAATTAAACTATCCGGTGTTAGGAAGACATTCAGAGGCCAACCCCCTTGACCGACCATCATCTGCAATGCTTGCATATAGATGCTATCGATGTCCGGTCTTTCCTCGCGATCAACTTTGATCGGTAAAAAATACTGATTGAGATAATCGGCAATGGCCCGATCGGAAAAAGCCTCTCCTTCCATAACCGTACACCAATGACAGCTAGAATAACCGATCGAGAGAAAGATCGGTTTATCTTCCCTCCTGGCAATTTCTAGGGCGCTGTCACACCAATACCACCAATCGATCGGGTTTTCGGCGTGTTTTCGCAGGTAAAGACTTTCGGATGCAGCCAGATGATTAGCCATGGGAAAAGGGGAATTTTTGCTCTTGCTGCTTATCAGTTTAAGCTAATTAGAGACTAACCGGAATCAAGCCTCTGCTCATGCTGAAAACTTCGATCGCCCTAGGATTTTTTCTCACTCAATCTTTGCCCCTTAATCCGCAAGTACAAGGGGTGGCTAATCATTTAATTGGGGTCATGGATACCAGGGAACAAGCGCAGACTAATCCCCGCATTGCTAAGGTGCAAATGACTACCTGTGCGGTGGATTTTTCCCCGAAACAGGATAGTATTTATCTTTATCAGGAACAGGCGATTATCGATCGCTTAAATCAACCCTATCGTCAAAGAATTTTAGTCATTCAACCTAGCCCCGATAATTCCACTGTGGAATCCAAAGCTTATAAGTTAAATAATGCCGCTAACTTTATTAATTTTTGTAACAAAGACTTGACAGAAAGAAAATTAAATGTATCAGATTTGGCCGAGTCGGTGTGTACTGTGTTTTTAAAACCGATAGCGGGGGGTTATCGGGGAGAAACTCCCCCCCAGGGTTGTCCCACGAATGCCAGAGGTGCGGTGAAAATAACTAATACAATTATTCTACATTCCCAGGGCATGGATACCAGCGATCGAGGTTATGATAGCCTTGGACAGCAGGTATGGGGAGCGCAGGATAATGTCTATCAATTTCGCTGGCAAAAACCCTAAAATCGGCTTTCTTGTTTCATTAATGCCACATCGGCAGCAAAATAGGTCAAAATCAAATCGGCCCCCGCTCGTTTCATACTGATTAAAGTTTCCAAAATCAGGCTTTTTTCGTCAATCCAGCCCTGTTTTGCCGCCGCTTTAATCATTGCGTATTCACCACTGACGTTGTAAGCGGCGACGGGAAGATGGCTACTATCGCGCAGACGACGGATAATATCGAGGTAGGCGAGAGCGGGCTTAACCATAATAATATCTGCCCCTTCTGTTATGTCTAAACTGGCTTCCCGTAAGGCTTCCCGACTATTAGCCCCATCCATTTGATAGGTTTTCTTATCACCAAATTTTGGCGCTGATTCTAAAGCATCTCGGAAGGGACCATAATAAGCAGAGGCATATTTAGCCGTATAAGCGAGAATTCCCACATCTAAATAGCCAGCCGCATCTAAAGCTCGACGTATCGCCCCAACCCTACCATCCATCATATCGGAAGGAGCGACGAAATTAGCCCCAGCTGCCGCTTGCGAGAGCGACATTTTCACTAAAACTTCTAGGGTTTCATCGTTGAGAATTTTACCGTCCTCCACAATACCATCATGACCATAAATCGAAAAAGGATCGAGGGCCACATCGGTAATAATAATTATTTCAGGGACTTCTTTTTTGATCGCTTTCACCGCCCTTGGCACTAAACCATCGGGATTATAACTTTCTCTACCGAAATTATCTTTTTTATCTTCGGCAATCAGGGGGAAAAGAGCGATGGCATTAATGCCTAAGTTATAGGCATTAACCACTTCTTTGAGCAATAAATCAAGGGAATAACGATAACAATCGGGCATAGAAGGAATAGCCACCTTTTGATTTTCTCCCTCCATGATAAAGAGGGGATAAATCAAGTCATTAACGGTTAATTCAGTTTCACGAACAAGACGGCGAATCGCTGGAGTATAACGAAGACGACGGGGACGAATCAGCATGATAACAGCGCGTCAAAAATAAAAAGTAAACAGTAAATAGCTGGCTTGGCTCTGGTTTTTTACCTAGGCAAAAACCGGGGATAGGACGATCAAATAATCCTGATCCCCCTGACTAATTAGTGAAAATCGGGACTATGACGAATCAAACTCATAAACTCTTGACGAGTCTTAGCAGAATCGGCAAAAATACCGCGCACGGCACTCGTAGAAGTCCAAGAACCGGGTTTTTCAACCCCGCGCATTACCATACACATATGAGTCGCTTCAATCACCACAGCTACCCCTTGAGGTTGCAGTAATCCTAGCAAAGCATCGGCAATTTGTGCGGTTAAACGTTCCTGCACTTGCAGTCGTCTGGCGTACATTTCACAGATGCGGGCAATTTTCGATAAACCGATCACTTTCCCGTTAGGAATATAGGCAACATGAGCGCGGCCGATTATCGGTAAAATATGGTGTTCACAGGAGCTAAACATATCGATGTCTCGGATTAAAACCATCTCGTTAGCATTCTCGTGAAAAACTGCCCCATTCAGCAATTCATCCAGGGATTGCTGATAACCAGAAGTGAGAAATTTTAGGGCTTTTACTACTCGTTTAGGAGTGTCTCGTAAACCTTCGCGATCGGGATCTTCTCCTAATCCTAACAGCAGTGTTCTTACCGCTTGCATCATCTCGGCTTCCGATACCGGCGATTTAGGTTCGGTAATCACTTCGGGAAAGTGATTGTAGTCATCATTGTCGAAAATTGCTTTGGACTTAGCTAAGGTCATAGATATTTTTACAGACTCCAATAGTTAATTGATCGGCAAAGTTTTCTGATTTTACCAATTGTCAATAAATACCCTTTGCTAGAGTATTTATTTTTCTGGGCATCTAGACGATAACTAATGAAAGCTATCGGTTTATTTCCTCGTCTTTGGGGTTATCTCCGGTGCGGAAACCTGGAAAAATTGATTTTCCTAGTCACCGAAAAAGTCTTGAGTATCTCCCTAGTTAATTGAGGGCAGAGTTCTACTGCATAATTAATTTATTTTGTCAAGTAGTTCATTTGTTTGTTTGTTAGGGTAGTTCTCCTAGAATGATAATCGTTATCATTTTAACAAAAAATTTAGATTTACCAACAAAAATTTTGTCGCCAGATAAAGATAGTCCCGTTAAGCTATTTAACTTATTTTGAAGATGTAGAGATATTTTGCGATTTTATCGCTTATATTCAGCAATATTACTGATTTTTTGGTATTCTTCCTCCGAGTATAAATCCGCCGGAGAAGCAAGGCGATCGAGAAAGAGGATTCCTTCGAGATGATCGTATTCGTGTTGAAAGATGCGTGCGACAAAATCCCTGAAAACTTGACGGATTTCGCGACCATTGCGATCGCAATAGGCCACCTCGATCCACTGATGACGGGGGACAAAACCGCGTAAATTGGGGACACTGAGGCAACCTTCCCAACCCTTGACCATTTCCTCGCTGACCCGCAAAATGCGAGGATTAATCACGGCAGTGGGTGGCATCATCGGAGCGTCGGGATAACGAGGATTGGGACCAGAAGCAACGATAAACAGACGCAGAGACCGAGCAACTTGGGGCGCGGCGATTCCCACCCCGTGGGCAGCTTGCACGGTGGTAATCAGGGAATCGATCAAATTTTGACAGTCAGCATCGAGAAGATTATCGATCGCTGCTGCTTTTTGCTGTAGAATTGGATTTCCTAATTGGGTGATTGTTAAAACTTGCGTCATCTGTCTAAAGATTAATTGTTTCGCTCTGAAAATCATTTTATCTTGAGGGGAAAAATCTCGCTAAACTGATAAGGTTTCCCCGCAGCAGCACTAGAGCAACTTTGTTAATCAAAATTAACCGTGGATAGGCGTTGGGTTTCATGCTTCAACCGTTCGGCTGATCTCACGGCCGAAGCCCAACCTACGTTCATCTTATATTTAATTCCACCCACCCACTTAATCAAAATTAACCGTGGATAGCAGCACCCAACAACTTTGGCATCATCTCCTAGAGCGTCTAAAATTACTATTATCCCGTCCCGCTTTCGAGACTTGGTTTCAAACGGCGACGGTTAAAGAATGGCAAAACGATCGCTTAGTAATTCAGGCTGCCAATCCTTTTATTCTTAACCATCTTCAGAAAAATTATCTGTCAACAATTGCCGAAGTAGTGGAGGATATCGTCGGTTATCCCGTCGAGATTCAACTAACGGCACAACAGGGCGATTTAATCGCTATTTTCCAGCCTAACAGTAGCTTAGAATCAGAATTACCCCCCAGTAATCAACTTAACCCTAAATATAATTTTTCCCGTTTTGTTGTCGGCCCAACTAATCGCATGGCCCATGCGGCCGCTTTAGCGGTGGCGGAATTACCCGGACGCGAATTTAACCCGCTTTTTCTCTGTGGTGGGGTGGGGTTAGGTAAAACCCATTTAATGCAAGCGATCGGTCATTATCGTCTAGAATTATATCCCCAATCCAAGGTTTTTTATGTATCGACGGAACAATTTACTAATGATTTAATCACCGCTATCCGTCAAGATAGTATGGAAAGTTTTCGTAATCATTATCGTCATGCCGACATATTATTAGTGGATGATCTGCAATTTATTGAAGGAAAAGAATACACTCAAGAAGAATTTTTTCATACCTTTAATACCCTGCACGAAGCGGGAAAACAGGTGGTTTTAGCCTCCGATCGCTTGCCCAAACAGATTCCCAGTTTACAGGATCGTTTAATTTCTCGCTTTTCTATGGGATTAGTGGCCGATATCCAAGCACCAGATATCGAAACTCGCATGGCAATTTTACAAAAAAAGGCCGAGTACGAAAATCTGCGTCTCCCAAGAGAAGTTATCGAATATATTGCCGTTAATTATACTTCTAATATTCGCGAATTAGAGGGGGCATTAATCCGAGCTACTACTTATATTTCTATCTCCGGATTGCCGATGACGGTAGAAAATATTGCGCCGGTTTTAAATCCACCAATGGCCAAAATTTCCACTTCTCCCGATATTATTATGGCGGTAGTAGCGGAAAAATTTCAACTCTCGATCGCTGATCTAAAGGGAAATTCCCGCCGGCGAGAAATTAGTTTTGCTCGACAGATTGGGATGTATTTGATGCGTCAACACACGGATTTAAGTTTACCGCGCATTGGCGAAGAATTTGGCGGCAAAGATCACACCACCGTTATTTATAGCTGTGATAAAATCAACCTTTCCCAACATCAAGATCGACAATTACAAGAAATCTTAGCCCAACTCATCGAGCGAATTAACTCCCTCAGTCGCAATCAGTAGTCGGGGGGAATGATGAATTATCAATTATAAATTGGGAAGTGGGGAGCAGGGGAGACCACTTCGTGCGCGTTGCGGGGGGAGGTGGGAAGTATTTTCAGTGAACTGAAAACTCACATCTGATAACTGATAACTGATAACTCACATCTGATAACTGATAACTGATAACTGATAACTGATAACTCACATCTGATAACTGATAACTGATAACTGATAACTGATAACTGATAACTGATAACTGAGATTAACTACAGGGGAATAAACTGGCAATTGTAGCGAGGAGACGAGAGGTCATGGGTAAACTATCGATCACCATAGCTGTACATAATAACATCATGTAAAGAATGGAATATTTAAACAGCGATCGAGCCATGTCTCGATCAAAAGGATTCTGTTTTAATTGCCAAGCTTTTTTCAGGAAAACAAACCCTAAAATCAAAGCCGCTAGACCATAAACCACACCACAGGCAGCCAAGGGATAAATCAGGAGGAAAGTGAAAGGAATGACGATTAAAGTATAGAGCCAAATCTGTTCGCTAGTGGCTTCTTCCCCTTTAACTACGGGCATCATCGGGATATCCACTTCTGCATAATCATCCTTGATCATTAAAGCCAAAGCCCAAAAATGGGGAGGAGTCCAAAGGAAAATAATGGCGAATAAAATCCAAGGAATCCAACCGAGATCGCCCGTTACTGCCGCCCAACCGACGAGGGGAGGAATCGAGCCAGCTGCGCCACCGATAACAATATTTTGGACACTATGACGCTTGAGCAGATGGGTATAAATCAGCATATAAAATGCGATGCCGGTCATTGCTAAAAATCCGCTCAAAGTATTGACAAAAAAAACAAAAAGTGCTAGGGAAAGGGAAGCTAAAACGAGGGCAAAAATGAGGGCGTGGAGGGGTTGCACGCGACCGGAGGGGATCGGACGGGCGCGGGTGCGAAGCATGGTGTGATCGATGTCGCGATCATAGATGCAGTTTAAGGTTTGAGCGGCGGCGGCGGCGAGAGTGCCACCGAGGAGAGTAAGAAAGAGTAAGAGGGGGTAAACCTGACCTTTAGAGGCGATTTCCATAGAAGCGGCCGTGGTAATCAGTAGTAGAGGAATAATTCGCGGTTTAGTGAGTTGATAATAACTTTTAGCGACTTGTAAAAAATTATCGTGGTGGCGAAGGGCTTGAGTTCCAGTCATCGTGATTAAATCCTTAGAGATGGCTTATAGGCGCGAAAGAACGATCGCGAAGGGCAAAAGTGGTAAAAGCGACGAGGGTTCCCACCAATAGCGCACCGATGCTGTGGTGGGTAATGGTTAAGGGTTCCACCTGAAGATGCAGTTTCAGGGTGGCAACGCCTAAAAACACCTGTAGGGCGACTAATCCCCCGGCGCTAAAAGCTAGTTTTTTGAGGAGAGGATGGATAGCGGCAGCTCGCCAAGCGAAGAAAACTAGGGTTAACACCGAGATAGTGGCGGGAAAAACCCCGATAATGTGGCTATTCATCACCGTGCAGAGTTGGGAAACCGTTAAACACTGATGGGCTGCCCAACGGGAACCGACGAGACCGCCGAGGAGACATTGCAGATAAACTAGACCGGTGGCGACCACTCCCATCCCAGTTAGTTTCCCGACTGTACCGGTGCCACGGTAGGGAGTCAGACCGATAGCAATGACGATTAGGGTGGAGAAAAAGAGCAAAGCTGTGCCTAAATGGGCGGTTACGATGTCAAATCGCAGTAATTGGGTCACGGTTAATCCTCCTAGGACTCCTTGCAGGAGAATTAAAGCCAAGGCAGCGATCGCAGATGGCAACAGCCAAGGGGGAAGATGGCGACGATACCACCAAGACAGACCGACGAGAGCGATCGTACTAAACCCGATCAAAGAGGCATCGAGACGATGAAACCACTCCAGAAATACCTGTAGATTCATCTGCTGAGTGGGAATCCATTGACCGTAACAGAGAGGCCAATCGGGACAAGCTAAACCGGCGTTCATAACTCTGGTGGCAGCGCCCACTACCATGAGGGCGAAAGTAGCGATCGCAATTTTCCAGACTAAGCGGCGCATCCACACCTGAATATTGCCGGTTTCTCTTAGGGGTGTCGGGTTAAAAACAGATTCGGTCATCGGTTTGCCTGTTCTCAAGGAGTCTGTCATCAAAGAGCCTGGCTTGGTTTGCCAGTTAGTTAAGTAGGTAGGCACAATTATTTGTAGGATGGGTTAGCGGTAGCGTAACCCATGCGGGCGTTGGGTTTCATGCTTCAACCCAACCTACGTTCTTTGTTTGCCAGTTAGTTATCACTGTGAATGAGTTTTTTTACGACAAGTAAAACCTTTTAGATATTCTTTAGATTTCTGGCCATTTCCGTTACATTTGTTTACATAAACTCAGAATAAAACATAAAAATTAGTTATTTTAAATACTTTCCCTGAAAACGATCCCAAAGAAAAGATAAAATTCTCAGAAGATGCTGGTTAAATTTCCCATCTATAGGGGAATCATGTTTTAGCCTTGAATAAGTAGCCACTATTAAAAATATTGAAAAGACCGTGAAAATTCCCAGCAGTATCCTGACGCTTGTACTCGGGATCACCTTAACCTTAATTAGTCTCTGGTATGGCCAAAATCATGGCTTAATGCCTGTGGCCGCTTCCGAAGATGCTCAGGAGATAGATAATATCTTTAATCTGATGATGACCATCGCCACGGGACTATTTTTAATAGTTGAAAGCGTGATTATCTATATATTGATTCGCTTTCGCCGTAAACCGGGGGATCAAACCGACGGGCCGGCAGTGGAGGGCAATGTCCCCCTAGAAATCTTCTGGACAGCCATCCCGACGGTAATCGTCTTTATCCTTGCCGTCTATAGCTTCGAGATTTATAACAATATCGGCGGTCTCGATCCCTTGATTTCCAAGGGTGACAAAGGAGAAATCGCCCACCACGGTCATCACCACGGCACGATGATGGCCCTGGGCGGCGATCGCAGAGTAGCCCTAGGTATTGGCAATTCCTACGATGGTGAAGGAGTTCCCCCCCTAGTGGTCAATGTTAAAGGTATTCAATACGCTTGGATCTTCACCTATCCCGAAACTGGCATTGTTTCCGGAGAACTGCACGCTCCCGTCAATCGTCCCGTGCAACTGAATATGGAAGCAGGGGATGTGATCCATGCTTTCTGGGTTCCCCAATTGCGTCTAAAACAGGACGTTATCCCCGGACAGGAAACGGTGTTATCGTTCACATCCAACCAAATTGGTCAATATCCGATCATTTGTGCGGAACTTTGCGGGGCCTATCACGGCGGTATGAAATCTAGCTTTGTGGTTCACTCCCAAGGGGATTACGACCAATGGGTGCAGGATAACACGATCGCCGAAGTTGACAGCGATCGAACCGTAGCTATGACCGCTAAAGATCGCTCTGATAGTCAATATTTGACCCCCTACACCGAAGAAATGGGCATAAACGGTGAAATCCTCGCCCAAGTTGCCCATCAGCAGCAAATGTAATTTTTCTTGTCATCTAAAATCTTGGCCTTATGACAGCATCAACGGAAATAACCACCCCAGCAACCGTTCCCGAGGTGATTCATCACCGCAAGTGGACAGATTACTTTACTTTCTGCACCGATCATAAAGTCATCGGTATTCAATATCTGGTGACTGCCTTTCTTTTCTTCTTTATTGGCGGTGCTTTCGCGGAAGTGCTGCGGACAGAATTAGCCACTCCCGACCCCGATTTCGTCTCCCCAGAACTATATAACCAATTCATGACCATGCACGGAACGATCATGATCTTTCTTTGGATCGTTCCGGTTGGGGCGGGTTTTGCCAATTATCTCATTCCCCTGATGATTGGGGCCGAAGATATGGCTTTTCCTCGTCTTAACGCTGTGGCTTTCTGGCTTAATCCCCCCGGCGGGCTGCTATTATTATCCAGTTTCTTTGTCGGCGCACCCCAGTCCGGTTGGACTTCCTACCCACCTTTAAGCTTAATTAGCGGCAAATGGGGCGAAGAATTGTGGATTTTGAGCCTTTTATTGATCGGGACTTCCTCGATTTTAGGCTCGATTAATTTCATCACCACGATCCTGAAAATGCGGATTCCTGAGATGGATTTGTACAGTATGCCGCTATTTTGTTGGGCAATGCTGGCCACCTCGACTCTGGTACTGCTTTCCACCCCCGTTCTCGCTTCTGCTCTTGTTCTCTTGTCCTTTGATTTAATCGCTGGCACGAGCTTTTTTAATCCTGCCGGCGGCGGCGATCCGGTCGTTTATCAGCATATGTTCTGGTTTTACTCCCATCCTGCTGTTTATATCATGATCTTGCCCTTTTTCGGCACGATATCGGAGATATTACCAGTTCACGCCCGCAAACCGATTTTTGGTTATCGAGCGATCGCCTATTCCAGTCTCACCATCTGTTTCTTGGGTTTAATCGTTTGGGCCCACCATATGTTCACCAGCGGTACCCCCGGCTGGTTACGGATGTTTTTCATGGCGGCAACTATGTTAATCGCCGTTCCCACGGGCATTAAAATCTTTAGTTGGTGTGCCACTCTTTGGGGGGGTAAACTTAGTCTCAATACGTCTTTATTATTTGGGATCGGTTTCCTGTCTTCCTTCCTCATCGGTGGTTTGACCGGGATTATGTTGGCTTCTGTTCCCTTCGATATCCACGTCCACGATACCTATTTTGTCGTCGGTCACTTCCATTATGTACTATTTGGTGGTACGGCAATGGCCCTGTTTGCTGCCGTTTACCATTGGTTCCCGAAAATGACCGGACGGATGTATAACGAGACTCTCGGTCGTATCCACTTTGTTCTCAGTTTTATCGGTTTGAATTTAACTTTCATGCCGATGCACGAATTGGGATTATTGGGTATGAACCGTCGTATTGCCCTGTATGATGTGCAGTTTCAGGATTTAAATGTTCTTAGTACCGCAGGAGCTTATATTCTCGGTATATCGAGTCTTCCCTTCGCTATTAATATGGTCTGGAGTGCCTTTAAAGGTCAACCCGCCGGTCGTAATCCTTGGCGCGCTTTAACCCTAGAATGGCAAACCTCCTCTCCCCCAATTATCGAGAATTTCGAGGAAATGCCGATTCTTTGGTCCGGCCCCTACGATTACGGTATTGATATGGAAGAATCGGAAGCAGAGGAATCAGTACAAGATCTCCTCGCTGAAGTGGGCGCCGAATCCCAATAATCAGTTATCAGTTATCAGTTATCAGTTATCAGATGTGAGTTTTCAGTTCACTAATTAGGGGTTGCTGAATAAATCTAAAAACCTTGTTGGATAATATCTTTAGGCTTTTTTGAAATCAAAAAGTACCCGCCATGGGAGTGGTCGGGGGGAAAATTCAGGTACTTTTTCCCCGAAAATTAGGTAATTGACCCTCTGAAAACGGGTAAAACCCTACACCCTACACCCCACACCCCACACCCTACCCCCACGAAAAACTTTTTGCCGCAAACCCTAATTACTGTTTACTGTTTACTGATCACTGAAAAAAGCTTCCCGTCTCCCGTGTAAACTAAGGACATTCAATCATGCAAGGTTCAACGCTCGAAGATTCTCAACTCTCTGTCAATTATCATCAGGAAACGGTGGAACACGGACATCATGGCCACCCGGATCATCGCTTATTCGGTGTGGTTTTGTTTCTAGTGGCGGAAAGTTCCATCTTTTTAGGCTTATTTGCCGCTTTCTTGTTCTACCGTACCATGTTACCCGTTTGGCCCCCCGCCGGCACGCCAGAATTAGAGTTAACCCTACCGACAATTAACACGATTATTCTGGTGTCCAGTAGTTTTGTTATGCACATAGGACAAAAGGCGATTAAACAAAATAATAATGCCGGTTTACAATTGTGGTTCGGTATTACTGCCCTGATGGGCATTATCTTCCTTTGTGGTCAAGGATACGAATATTATCACGCTGAATTCGGTCTGACAACTAATGTTTTCACCAGCGCTTTTTATGCCTTAACCGGATTCCACGGTCTCCACGTTACTTTCGGTTTAGTGCTGATTCTATCGGTCCTCTGGCGTTCTCGTCAAAAAGACCACTATTCTAGTCAATCTCATTTTGGTGTGGAAGCGGCAGAATTATACTGGCATTTCGTCGATGTGGTCTGGATTATCCTGTTTTTACTGGTGTATCTCTTGAGATAATTTTTGTTATTTAGTAGGAGAAAAGGGCGATCAATTTATCGCCTTTTTTTATATATTTTAACTTACCGCAGTTATCCTATAAGTTATCCTAAATCCAGTTATTACAAACTGATTATTTATTCCCCCTGTTGCCTTTTGACTCTTGCCTTTTGCCTTCAGAAGCTGATAACTGATAACCGAGTAACTGATAACTGATCACTGATAACTGATCACTGATAATTAACGACGACCGAATAAACTCCAACCTTTGCCACCACTAACGGCCGGTTCAGCTTTTTCAGCGACGGGAGCAACTTCTGCGGGGGTTTCCTCACCGGAAAGATTAGAAAGATCGTAGTTTTCTACTAGGAAAAGAGACGCTTTTTCAATAGTAGAATGATCCCAGAAAAGGGTGGAAGGTAACTCTTGACCGACCCAATCTTCCAGATCACCCACCATCGTTACCGCATCGATCGAATCTAAACCATAACGGGTTAAAGGTTCAGTCACATTAATCGTTTTTGCATCCAAAGATAACTGATCGGCTAACTGTTTAACTAACCAATTTTGTACGAGATTATTAAGATTGGAGTTGGAGTTCATGGGTTTTTTCCTCGGTAGTTTGTGAATGGGCTAATTGAAAAGGTGCGATCGAAAAATGTTGATTTTCTCGATATAATTTCAGCAATTCTTGGGCAACATTTTCTACATACACCTCAGATAGAGTGTAAGGCAGCGGCCGGAGAGTTCGCAGTAATCGGTGTAAACTCAACACCAACCATTCCCCCCGGGCAAAAAATTCACCCAAGATGGAACGATTATAAAGCCAAGTGTGTAAACAAGCGGAAGCGGCGTGTAAAGTACAGTATTTCTTGGCAATCTCGAACAATTCGGGTGATTGGTCGTGACCATACTCGAATTTCGATTGACTAATCTGTTCATCGTGAGCATTTAGTTCCTCTAAAACTAAATTACCCAACATCAATAGATTTTCTAATACCTCCGGGTCCACCTCCTGAGAATCTTTCAATCCCTCTAGCATATCAAGGGCAATCTCTAAACCCTGTAGGGAATCATCCATTCCCCGGCCAAATAATTCTAAATTATTGGGTTCAAAGGGAGGAACCGACTTTTCTAGGCTAAAAATCGCCTCTAAACGGCTTTTTAACGCCGACATAGTGCGCGAGTTGCGTTTAGCCCGATATTTGGTTAAAGGACGCAATTGTAGGATTAAAGCATGAAGATTGACGATAGAACTGCCGTCAAACATACTGATAATCGAATTATCCCGCAGTAGCTTCTGGAAGATGCCGAATTCGTGTTCTTCTCGCATATAAAAACGCGATCCCAAGACCACATAAACACTATTAACCATCTCCTCCAGACGGACAGTGACAAAATATTTTACCACCGAAGCCCAGACGCTAAACTGTTCGGGGATAATATGAAAACCTCTCGCAGCCGGAATCGTCTCGCAATCACAAATGAGGATGTCAAGGAAAGCATCCACGAGAGTGCGCCGGGGTTGGGGCAAATCCATCACAGTTTTCTGATAAATTACCCGATTAACGGCAAAACTGAGGGTAGTTCTTAAAGCGGTATCGGCTGCCCCGTGGGAAAAAGCAGCGCACAACATTCGGGTAATCTGGAAACCTTTCAGGGCTAATTCTAAACCGTCTCCCTCCTCCCGTAAACGCATAGAATCGGGGACGAAACAATCCTTAAAACCAATGCCACTCATATCCGAGGCGCGCACGCCATGGGTATATATTTTCGGCAAATTATAGTATTTTTCGGGGTCTAATTGCCGTTTATCTACCATAAATAGGGTTAAACACTTCGGCCCGCCGTTAGCATCGGTTTTCGCCAAAATAAAGGAAACTCCAGAGATAGTCGCCCGGTTAATCGGCCATTTCTCCCCATTGAGAATATAACCTCCTTCCACCTTCGTCGCGGTTAGATCACCATTGATCAGATCGCTGCCGTGTTCCTTTTCCGAGTAACCCAGACACATCGCCCCATAGTCATCCATGATAAAACGGGCGAGCTTCTGTTTCTGTTCCGGGGTTCCCGCCATCCAGTTTAAAAACGACCAGAATAGGGTAGTAAAAGCGATGCCGATAGTTTGATCCCGTCGGGAAAGTACCCGCACAAAAGCGACAAATTCCTCAAAAGAGGTAAATTCACCGCCGCAATCCGTGGGAATGTAGTAGTGTTGGAGTTTCCAGTCGTATAACCAGCGAATTTCCTCGTGGGGAAATTCTTCGCTCTCGTCAATTTCGATCACCCGCTTGTAGGATAGAGGGTTATCGGGATTGAGAGGATCGCCTAAGTCTTTTTCCAGTGCTTCAGCAGTCCAGTATTGCTTAAGCTTTTTCATAGTGCCTCTAGGACAGATACAATGTGTTTTTCGTCAATGCCTTCGGTTAGAAGACCCGACCATTCACAAAAATTAATGACCATTCTAGACTTTTGGTTGTAGAATGGCAACAATTTTTAATTTCGCCTTTACCTTAAATGTGCTAGAACCCACTTGGGTGGGGTGCTAGACTCCCTCTGCGGTAATTATGCCCAAATTGAGGTGATTAAACCGCACAGTGCGGTATTAGGTTTTATTGAGGCGGTGTTAGACCGATGGAAGTGGGATATTAGGATGGGGGAGGTTGCTCGACCGCAGGGAGCGGTATGATTAATAGTTATGCGGCTCGTTCCCTGTTCATACTTTTTCCTTGAATGTAATATTCAACTGGCAGATTACGATTAGAATGTTTAAGGTACAAGTTTTGCTTGCCATAGGGTTTAGAAGTCTAGGAGCAATATGATGATGGAATCAATAGATGAACGGATAGATGCCAAAATTGGTGAGGTTCGTACTGAATCTATCGATCTCAGCTTTGGAGAAATCATCAGTTTATATTCTCAAAATGAACTCATTATTCAACCAGAATATCAAAGGTTATTCCGATGGTCTAATCAACAAAAGTCTCGTTTAATAGAATCCATACTTCTTGAGTTGCCAATACCACAGATATTTACTATTGAGAACTCAGATGGGGTTTTGGAGTTAATTGATGGCTTACAACGCCTTAGCTCTGTGATTCAATTCATTGATGCCAATGTACTGAATTTCACTGATATAGATGGAGAAAAGCTGAAATCTCTAAAGTTAGAAGGTTGTGATCAGATTTCAGAACTTAATGATCTGACTTTTGAAGATTTATCATTGAGACTCAAGCTTAGGATCAAAAGATCCTCTGTAAGGACAGTAATTATTAAAAGGCAAAGTAATTCTTTTCTGCGTTATGAAATGTTCAAGAGGTTAAATACTGGGGGATCAATTCTAGCTCCACAGGAAATTCGCAACTGTTCTTCTAGGATGTTTGGTGAGCCAGGTATAAAGTTCTATAGGTTTCTCCAAGAAAGATCCTCCTATTCAAACTTTAAGACTTGCATAGATACATTGTCTCAATCAGAAAAAGAACAAAAGGGAGACGAAGAGCTTGTCTTAAGATTTTTTGCCGCAAAAAATGCTCAAGGTCTCTTCCGGGGGAGTGTGAGAGATTGGTTAGACACATACATGGAAAATATATTATTTGGAGAAATACAATTTGATTATTCTACTGAAACACAAGACTTTAATAGATTATTTGATTACTTGAGCCAAATTCTCGGCAGTGGTGCTTTTGTTCGATATCGCGATCAATCACCAATTGGTGCTTTAGCTCCAGCTTATTTTGAAGCTGTTACAATTGGCGTGTTTAGGATACTAGAAAGATTAGAGAATCTGGATAATTCTTCTGTTAGGGATGAAATAATCAAAATTGTTCAGTCAAACAGCTTTAAGGATAATATTGGACCTGGAGCTAACTCCAGAACTAAGCTTTCTAATAGAATTGGATGTATTCAAGAAGGTTTAAATCAACTCAGCTTCTGGAGTAATTTTAATGAGCAACTGGGCGAATGAGATCGAGGCTGATCTCAACTGGAGAGAAGGAGAACTGGCTGCAATTAAAATTCAAATATTAACGACTGATAGGGTTAAGCATCCTGTAAGGTATGAAGCTCTCTTGAGAGCTATTACTACTTTGCTATATGCTCACTATGAAGGTTTTTGTAGATTTGCATGGGATTTATACCTCGATACAATTCAAAGGCAAAATATTAAACGCAATCAATGCCGTGAGGAGGTTATAAAGCTATCGCTAAGGAAGCGCTTTAAAGAACTTGGAGGTGATTTGTCAGCAGATGGAGTTTGGAGCTTTTTTTCCAACGAATTGCCAGCTTTAATTAATGAGAATATTGAATTCAATATTCGCTTAGAAGCAGATAGCAATTTAAAGCCTATGCTGCTTAAAAAGAACTCTACAGATGCTGGTTTATCATGCTCAATGGTGGATCAACATGAGCTTTTACTTAAGACATTAGTAAGCAGGAGAAATAATATAGCTCATGGGCAGAAAGACATAATTCATGATCTGACTGAGTATAACAAGTATGAAAATGCGGCTTTGGAAGCTATGTATGAGTTAGGACTATCTGTAATTGATTGCTTAGATAATCAGAAGTATTTGAAACCATCAAATCCGCCTAGCTCATCATGAAATCTACGCATTTTAAATAGCCATCGCTGTAGGGTGCGTTCCCTGATGTGGCTCCTACTGCCGCATCGATAGTGATTAAACCGCTGACTCATATCATTTTTCAATTATTCCAAAGCGTAATTCTCCTCCGAGAGCGGAATCGCAATTTCAGATGTTAGTCACGACTATTGAAAATTGGTATCAATTGAAGTAAGGTGGGCAATAGCCACCCTATTGTTGTATGGATGTAAGTTGGATTGCAAGCTCCAGTTTTTAACCAGGGAACCAATCTTCATCAAGAATTTTCTCA
Source organism: Microcystis sp. LEGE 08355 (assembly GCF_015207185.1). Taxonomy (NCBI): domain Bacteria; kingdom Bacillati; phylum Cyanobacteriota; class Cyanophyceae; order Chroococcales; family Microcystaceae; genus Microcystis; species Microcystis sp. LEGE 08355. The sequence continues at coordinate 20,344 of NZ_JADEXI010000004.1, forward strand.
ATTGTCCAAGGACAGTCAACTGGTAAAGTTAATCCACTTTTGCGGCTCGCTTTTCCCAGAGCTTTTTGATAACAATAACCAAACCGTTCTAAGGCATGATTGTAGATTACCTTAGAGCGAAACAGCAGGCTCAATTCCAATCTGAAATTATCTATCTTGTCTGTCCAGTGGGGTAGGTAGTAAGGATGCTTCCAGTAGGCGTAAAGTAGCAGGTGACTGAGGAGTTGAACAAGAAAGCTTTCTGCTTTGTATTTGCGTTCATCAACCATTTCCTCTAATTCCTCGGCTAAAGTTTGCCAATCTAAAGTATTGCGATCAGGCGATCGCAGTTTTTCTGCCTGGTCTTGCAGCCAGGCTACATAGTCTTTTTCATATAGGGTTTCAGCCATTAATTTTACCTCTATACTAATCTTTTTTTGTCCTATCAAAATATAGCTCTCATTGTATAGCTCAAGCACCAAGAAAATGCTGGTTATTGAAATATTACATCCCATCATTCAGTCAATAGACCTCTGGTAAAAATCAAAAATTGTTGTTAGGGTTAGTGCGATGCCGAAGGCACTGCGTAGCAGTACGCCATCGCTGTAGGGTGCGTTCCCTAATGTGGCTCCTAGCTGCCGCACCGATAGTGATTAGACCGCACAGTGCGGTATTGGGTTTTATTGAGGGGGTGTCAGACCGATGGGGGTGGGATAGTAGGACAGAGGAGGTCGCTCGACCGCAGAGAGCGGTATAATTAATATTTAGATGCCTTCATGGCTAACTTGAAGTGAGAGTATATGTTGAAAAGGACTATTTATTTGCATAAGTTCAATTATTTTCTTGGATTGGTTCGAGAGATTGGTGGCTGGGATTTCCTATACCGCTATGTAGTACGAGCATTTTATAAGATAACCAAGCTCAACCAGAAAATGGTTCTATTTAATAATGTAGAAATGACTCTGCCCTATGATAGTCGATTCGGAACGGAAATTTTCCTCAAGGGAAGCAAGTTAGATTGGGGATCTGAAATTATCCTTCATCGATTCTTAGATATTAATAAAGACTTTATTGATGTTGGGGCTAATATTGGTTATTACAGTTTACTGGCTGCTCCTTTATCCAATCAGGTTTATGCCTTTGAACCCGATCCGAGAATGGTTGAACACTTAAAGAGAAATCTTTCCCAGTTTCAAAACTGTCATGTTCTAGAAGAAGCACTTTTTTCCGAGCCTGGCAGTATGGATCTTAATTTGAACTCAATGCCTGAACTAAATTCGCTGGTTAGGCATAGTCCCCAAGAGAACAAGGTGACAGTCAAGGTAAATACTTTAGACAAATTGATGTCTGATTATCCGTTACTGAGTGTTTCCTGTATCAAAACAGATGCTGAAGGAGCAGACTTCGATATACTAATGGGTGGCAAAAATCTTCTAATTCGAGATCAACCTTTGGTATTGTCCGAAATTTATCCAACAACCAAGCTCCTTGAATTTATTAAATCTATTGAATTTACCTGTTTTGCTTTCGTCAAACCTAAGGAGGAGGATGGAGATAATTCGAGACCAAAATTCATGAAGATTGAAACAAAACCGACAAACTCTCATATTAAAATGATTTTCTTAGTTCCTAATCGGCTCTTGTCAAGGTTTGAAGAGCTAAAAGATGTCTAACACTTCGTCGCTGCGGACGGAACAGAGCTTATTCCTAGCCATCGCTGTAGGGTGCGTTCCCTAATCTAGCTGCTACTGCCGCACCGATAGATTTTTGGGAACGCACCATGCTAATTCATTTGAGCAAGTGATTACAAGCTATAGTTAGTAAAAGTATAGTCAAATATAGACAGACTGAATTCCATTTCAGAAATTCCCTTCACTTTTACTTCGAGAGATTGATTCTCCTTGGGTGAACTACGCACCTCTCTATCCCATAGCGGTTAAACGCATTTGGGAATGCTTTTCGCAAAATATTGTAGGAACCCATGACATCAGATTGAACCAGAATCCCCTTATCTGTACGATATAACCCTCGCGAAATTCTTTTTCCTGAAAACACTGGCTTTTCAGTTATCTTTCCATAAACGGGGAGAGGATCGTCATTCAAAAAATTAGAAGCTGAGGTATAGGATTCTTCTTGAAGAATCACAGAGATTCCTTCTAATTGACATTTATAACTAATCATCTCAATTAATCGAGCATGAGGGATGGTCACAAATTTTTGATTGTTGACTTTTCCTAAGTTCACTTCTTGTTTCCAACCGTCATTTTTCCCAATTACTAAAGTTGTTATCTCTTGCTCAACTAAGAGATTTACTAAATAACGACTAGCCTGATGAAGATAATCATCTACTTTCTGATTACGGCAACGGGTTAAACGGCGAATCCTCTGGGAACTTTGACGATTACCTTTTAACAGAGATTGTAACTTAGCTCGACGTTGGTTATAAAATTGATTCAGGCTTTTTAACGGTCTGCCATTAATCAACAAAGGGATAAAGTCCGGTTGATTTGAAGTTACAGCCATCAAATTATCTATGCCTAAATCTATCGCAGCTATCTTTTCATTAGGAGCTAAGAACTGTTCGGTTTTCTCATAAATTACCTCGATTACATAACAATCACATTTAGGAACTATTCTGACTTCTGCTATGCGCTCCGCCACTCTTGTCGGCAAGGCAATTGAAGTACCTGATAGTTTGACTAACCCTTGCCTAAGACCTACTTTGCTTATAGCTTGAATCGTGTAAACTAAGAGATTTCGTCCTTTTTTTGGCTCCTTATAGCCAGGGATTTTGGGTTTTCCCAGAAATTTATCGGGGTGACTTTTAAACTCCGATGCAGCGGCAAAAAATGATTGCCAGTTCCGGTCTAATCCTCTTAAAACTTGTTGGGAAACTTTAGCGGGTAAAGCTTGATACTGTTCTGTCTTTTTCATGAGAGAGGCCATCTGATTATAGGTCAAATAGCCATGACCATAAATGAAGTTTTGTCGGATTAAATAATTGGCTGAGTTGTAAAGATTTTTAGACTGCCAAGATAAATTATCTATCTCAGCCCAAAATCTATGTCCTTTCTTGATAATGTGTCTTTCTGCTACTAACATTATTATCCGTTGTCTTTTAACTCAGCGTCGGGTTTTGAATGGTTGTCATCCGTTATGATAATTGTACGAGAAGGCAATTGATAACCTGTTAAATTCCCTTGTTTCCACCACCTCCAAGCCGTTCGATAACTTATTCCTGTTTTTTTTGCATAGTCTGATAGTTTTGTCTGTACATATTACCATGAATGACTATATATGACTATATTTGTATTGAAACTTTACAATACTTTAGAAGGTCATAATCTGAGATTTATTAAACTTCTGAAATTGTAGAGTGAGCAAGGAATCAAGTTCTTTTTTATGTTTCCGATGAGAATCATTCAGACAGAAAATTCCAACTATGGCACTGGTAATCCCGCTCGGACAAGCTGAAAAAGTTTAAGGGTTTTGAGTCCCTCGGATCGATTTCTCAACGTTTGTTTCTAGCACTTTTTAACCAAAAAAGTGCCAAAAACCTTTTTTAGCAAGGATTGCACTGATATTCAGCCAACCCTATTTATTTTCTGGCTGACCTTGTACCCATGTTAGTAAATCGGGTTATAGCGTTTCCCAATCTCATGAGGTACACCAAAATCTTAACTCCTGACTCCTGACTCCTGACTCCTGACTCCTCAAAACCTAAGACTCTGTACCTCACAACTAGGGGAATTGCTATATTATAGATAGTTTTTGGCCGTTAGCAATTATAGCTCTCAAAAGGGGGTGGGAATGATTAGGTCAATTTTAGTTTCGGTCTGAGGATGACGAAAAGATAATTGTTTAGCGTGTAGGTATAAACGGTCGGACTGCTTACCATTATACAAGCGATCGCCTAAAATTCCTATCCCTAATCCCTGTTGACTATGAACACGAATTTGATGGGTTCTTCCCGTGTAGGGAATAAATTCGAGGCGAGAATAATTGCCTTCTTTACCGACAACTTTAAAATAGGTTTGACTAGCTTTTCCCCTTTGCCAATCCACAGTTTGATAGGGTCGATTTTGCGGATTTCCCCAGAGAGGTAGGTCAATTATACCTGATTCTCGCTCAATAATTTCTGATAATATAGCTTCATAGATTTTCTCCACTTCTCGCCGTTGAAATTGTTGGGATAAACAACGATAAATATCTAAACTTTTAGCTAGTAATAATATACCCGAAGTTTCTCGATCTAAACGATGAACGGGAATGAGATTTTTCCCTTGACGACGAAAACGATTAACCACAGCATCTTGACTATCTTGATAACGTCCTGTTACCGATAATAATCCTGGGGGTTTATTAATAGCAATTATTCCCTCATCTTCGTAGATAATTTCTAGGGATGAACGTAAACCAGAGAGTAAAAAACCCATGAGAGGTTGACATCTTTCTTGACAAGCGCCATAAAATTCTCCCTGTTTTCTATCTCGATTCGATTCTCCCCACCAAAATTCGGCCATGGCGATGGGTTTTAATCCTTTCATGGCGGCATAATTTAATAATTTTGGGGCGCAACATTCCCCTGTTCCCGTCGGTAACAAATTACTACCCATCAATTTAGCCAAGGAGAGAGATTGTCCAGAAAAGTTATTTAAACAGTAGGATTGATACAGCAATTCCTGTAACTGTTTGGAGAGGTTCCTACGCTGTTGCTTAAGTTCAATAATTCTCTGATTGGCTAAGTTTATTTTCTCAATTAAGGGTTCTAAAACTTGTTTTTGTTCCTGTTTTAATTGCTTTCTTGCTCTTTTTTCCTGACGACTGAGATTATTTAACTTTTCTAATTCCTCTGAGTTTAAATCTCCTAAATTTCTTAATCTATCTCTTTCCTGTTTATTGTTTTGATGTTGTTGCTGTAAAGCTTGGATTTTGCGTTCAAAACTTGCTTGATTGAGTCGATATAAATTATGTTCTGGGATTGATTGCAGGGTGATAATTTCCTGTTTAATTGTTTCTAAAAGTTGCAAAACTCGCTTTTCTTCCAGCACAATTTTTTCTCTCCCCACTAGGGACGGAACCCAGCCGGTGGCTTCCCCCTGTCCAGAAAAAGCTTTTAAAATTTCTATTTCGCCAGCGGCATTTTCTCCTAATAAAATTCCATACATTTTACCTTCAGGATTGGTGATAGTTGTCATCAAATCTTGGGCGATTTTTTCAGCCAAAAGAGTACGGGGCAAGCGCAATAACTCGCCCGTTTCGGGACAAATTCCTTGATAATAATAGGTAACTTCCTTCACTCTTTAAGAACAGGAAAAGGGGCTAGAGATACCCCTAAGAAAAACAATTGGCAAAGAAATCGATAGTTTCCTGTAGGGCGACAATAAAGCTATCAATTTCTTCGCGGGTATTATAAAAATATAGACTTGCCCGCGCGCTGCCGGAAGCATCAAAAAGGCGGTGTAGAGGTTGGGTACAGTGATGACCAGAACGAATAGCGATTCCTTCGTGGTCTAATAAAGTAGCTAAATCACTAGCATGAATCCCTTCCACATTAAAGGCGGCTAAACTAGCCCGACCTTGGCCCGTTAAACTAGGTGGCGGCCCGTAAATTCTTAAACCCTCAATTTCTCCTAGTTTTTTGAACAAATAGGCGGTTAACTCTTCTTCGTAGGCATGAATATTATCCATACCTAAACCCATTAAATATTCTACCGCAGCACCGAGAGCAATCGCTTCGCCGATAGCGGGGGTTCCGGCTTCAAATTTGTGGGGCAGTTCGGCACAGGTAAAATGGTCTAAATAGACTTCTGCAATCATTTCGCCACCACCAAAAAAGGGCGGCATTGCCTCTAAAATGGCCTCTTTGCCGTACAAAAATCCAATACCGGTGGGGGCGCACATTTTATGACCACTAGCCACCAACCAATCACAATCTATGGCCTGCACATCAATGGCTAAATGGGGGACACTTTGACAGGCATCAATTAATACTTTCGCCCCGACTTGATGGGCAAGGCTGACTATTTCGGCAACGGGATTAATACAGCCTAATGTATTGGAAACATGAAGGACAGCCACTAATTTAGTTTTGTCCGATAACAAGGATTTATATTGTTCTAAATCAAAGCTTTCGTCGCTGGTTAACTGCACATATTTAATCACCGCCCCCGTCTTTTGGCAGACAATTTGCCAGGGGATTAAATTACTGTGGTGTTCCATCACCGAGAGAATAATTTCCTCCCCTGCTTTCAGGGTATTTAACGCCCAACTGTAGGCGACTAAATTAATCGCTTCCGTGGCGTTGCGAGTATAGACAATTTCCTGACGAGAAGCGGCATTAATAAACCTAGCCACCTTATCTCTGGCTCCTTCGTAGGCTTCCGTTGCCCGGACACTTAAAGTATGCGCCCCCCGATGCACATTAGCGTTATCTTTTTCGTAATAGTTTCGCAGGGTTTCTAATACTTGAATGGGTTTTTGGGAAGTGGCGGCACTATCGAGATAGATAAGGGGTTTATCGTGTACGGTTTGATGGAGGATAGGGAAATCGGCGCGGACTTTTTGGGCGAGGGTTTTTTCTTGGATAATTGTCATTTTAGTCAGGAGTCAGAGGGGTACTTTGGGCAGGTTTGCACCCACCCCGGTAGAGTTATTCCACACTGCGACAGGCGACGCATTGCCCCAATCTTTGGCGGAGGGATTCTAGAGGAATTTTAGCTAAAATCTCGGCCGAGAAAGCATCAATTAACAAACTGCGGGCGGTGTCGGCGCTTAAGCCCCGGCTTTGCAGATAGAATAAATCATCGGCTTCCAGTTGGCTAACGGTTGCCCCGTGGGAACATTTGACGTTATCGGCGGTAATTTGTAATTCCGGTTTGGTGTTGACTCTTGCCTTGTTAGAAATTAACAAATTCCGATTTAACTGGGAGGCGTTGGTTAATTGGGCGGGTTTGGGAACAAACACTTTACCATTAAAGATGGCGTGAGCGCTACCATCAACGATACATTTATGCAGTTGGTTGCTGATGCCGTGGGGATGGTTGAGATAGATGGCGCTGTGGGT
>NZ_JADEXI010000410.1:0-4209 GCF_015207185.1 Microcystis sp. LEGE 08355
TCTTTTCACTGCTTACTGTTTACTGATTACTGAAAAAGCTTCCCAGATTAAAACAAAGTCCCAGTTAAATCAGCACCGGTTAAGTCCACATCTTCTAAAATTGCCCCGCGCAAATCTGCATAACTGAGATCCGCACCCCGGAAACTGGCCCGGGTGAGATCGGTAATAAATCCGTCTCTTTCGGGACTGGCACGAAAATTAACCCGGCAAAGTCGGCAATCGGCGAAATTAGCTCGATATAACAGGGAGCCGCTCAGATTGGCATAGTTGAGATCGGCTCCGCGAAAGTTAGTTTTGCCTAAGTCCGTGCGCTGGTCGGAAGTGGAGCGAAAATCCGCATCGATTAATAGGGCCTGCTGGAGATTAGCACTGTTGAGATTAACACCGTTTAAGACGGCTTTGGTTAAATAAGTGGCTTCTAAATTGGCTTCGATCAGATTAGCTCCGCTTAAGTCCGCATCGCGTAAACAAGCTCGATAAAAGTCCACTTGACTTAAATCTGCTCCCCAGAGAATCGCCTCACTTAAATCCGCTTCTCTCAGCAGCGATCGCGCAAGGCGTATTTTTCCTAACCGCGCCTGTCGCAGATCGGCACGGCAAAAATTGACTCCTGGGAGGACCATATTAGTTAAGTCGCCTTCCCGCAAATTAATCCCCCGAAAATCTCTTTCTCCCTCCCGATAGCGTTGACAAAGTTCTTCTAGGAGCATGGAAGTTTTTTCCATATCATAATTGACGCAAAATGTCAAGGGTTTGGTAATTTTTATTTAGGGAGATGGAAAGCCGGCAGACTCTCGAATTCCAGGACTCGTTGACGCATTTGCTGACTAATGCGATCGCAAACCACCTGACAGAGATCATAGATCACGGGGTCGGTAATTTGATAGTAAACGCTGACTCCTTGGGGTTGCCGCGAGATAATTCCCGCTTGGGTTAAAGCTTTCAGGTGTTTGGAGAGATTGGCCTGACCTAGTCCGGTAGCTTCGGCGATTTCTTTACCATTCATCGCACCTAATTGCAAGCAACTGAGAATCTGTAGGCGACTGACTTCCGACAGGACTTTGAAATAGTCCGCCACCGAAGCGAGGACGACGCTAGAGGTTTGGGGGGAGAAACTGTCTAACATAGGTGGGTAATAAAGTGACCAGTTAAAAAGGCTGACAATAGGTGATCGTTTAAAACTTTATAACTATTGACTACTATAGTTTAACTGGAGAGGTAACTAGAGTCTAGTCGGCAAACTCGATCGAGATTGGGTTATTCAGGAATCTACTGCTGCAAGAGTGCCGTCTAACTCCACCAACAGACTTTTTGCCGCAAACCCTAATTATCACCGAGCATGGTACTGATTAACTGCCGGACTGTAGTGCTAGGATGGTTCTCTAAATTGCTTGGTAAAGCCCATTCTGAGTCAAGATAGGACATCTTCAGTAAATCTCTCACTTGTTTTGATTTAGCTTGTCCTGTACTTTGAGCAACCCCAAAAGCCTGATAAAGTTCTGTGGCCGAAATGTGGGGATTTTGGCTAGGATCGAAGAGAAAATTGACCATTCCTAGGGCGTGAGTAATGCCGGCAGCCCAGGAATTAACCTTACCTTTTTCTAGGGGAGAGGGACGCTTACGAGCTAAAGTTGCGGTTAATTGGCGAATAAGTTGGGCGTATTCTTCATTAAGGTATTGAGCGGCAAATTTATCGGTAATAGCGGTAATTTCTTGATATTTGGCCTGCATTGCATTGGGAACATTTTCCGATTTAGGAACAGCTGGGGGCGTTTTTTTCGATGTTGCTGCCGCTTGCTGTTTGGCGTGCTGTTCAGCATTATATTTTTCTTGAAAAGCTGTTAAACCCTCCTGACTGGTGATATCAAAACCCTGCTGATGCGCTTGTAACAAGAGATTTTTCATAAAACCGCCACTGTTGGGATCGTTCATCAGTTGACTAAATCGATCGCCTAATTGCTCTAAATATTTAATAATAGCCTTAGCCTGAGTTAATTTATATTCTCGTCCCAAAAATCGCCAAAAACTAATTAATTCAGGGATAGCGTCTTCGGTTTCCGTCGGATCGAGGATAGTAATTTTGCGTGGTAAAATCTTTTCCATTAAGATTTGCACATCTGCCTTAGTCATGGTAGCAAGGGTATAACCTTCATAGAGATAGCCCAACTCAATCAAGGTAGCAATCCAACCACCACCTTCTTCTTTTTCTTGATAATAGGCCTCTCCCTCTGGCGAATTGATATATTCTTCGATCGCTCCAGTAATATAATCTTCTAATAAGGGTTCGGCTTCATCGTAGTCTAAATTATCTAATTGTCGGATATTAAAAGTCATAACTCTAGTTTTCCTCCCAGGCTTTCCCTTAATTTTAGGAGATTAGCTGACCGACAGCCAAACTGACGCTAAAATAGTCTTTGCTGTCTGGGGTTGTTGCTTGCTCCTGACGGTGGTTGTAACCGGTAACTGAACATGACTTCGATTCGTCAACTGCATCAACAACTCGTCAATAAAGAAAAAACAGCCGTCGAAATCGCCACAGAATTTCTCGCACGGATTCAAGCGCTCGAACCACAAGTAAAAAGCTTTCTCCATTTAACCCCGGATTTAGCCCTCGCACAAGCCCAAAAAGTGGACGAGAAAATCGCCAGAGGTGAATCTCTGCATCCCTTGGCAGGTATTCCCATCGCATTAAAAGATAATCTCTGCACCAAGGGTATCCCCACCACCTGCGCTTCTCGGATTTTAGAGAATTTTGTCCCCCCCTACGAGTCCACCGTTACCCAAAAATTACGGGATTTAGGGGCAGTTATCGTCGGTAAAACCAATTTAGACGAGTTTGCTATGGGTAGTTCCACAGAAAACTCTGGTTATCACGTTACTGCTAATCCTTGGGATTTATCCCGGGTGCCGGGGGGATCTTCGGGGGGTTCAGCTGCGGCTGTGGCCGCTCAAGAATGCGTGATTGCCCTAGGATCGGATACTGGGGGGTCAATCCGTCAACCGGCTTCGTTTTGTGGCGTTGTTGGGCTAAAACCGACCTATGGCTTGGTTTCTCGCTTTGGTTTGGTGGCTTACGCTTCTTCTCTCGATCAGATCGGTCCCTTTGGTCGTACCGTAGAAGATGCGGCGATTTTATTACAAGCGATCGCAGGTTACGATCCCCAAGATTCTACCAGTCTCAATGTGCCGATTCCCGACTATAGCCAATTCCTGAAAACCAGTTTAAAAGGGTTAAAAATTGGCGTAATTAAGGAAACTTTTGGGGAAGGTTTGGATCAGGTCGTTGCCGAGGCAGTTAATCAAGCTTTAGAGCAGTTAAAGGCCCTGGGTGCCACGATTAAAGAGATTTCCTGTCCCCGTTTCCGTTACGGATTGCCCACCTACTACATTATCGCTCCCTCGGAGGCATCGGCGAATTTAGCCCGCTACGATGGGGTTAAATACGGTATTCGGGAAGATGCCGATAGTTTAATTGATATGTACACTAAGACTCGCGCTCAGGGTTTTGGTGCGGAAGTTAAGCGCCGGATTATGTTGGGAACCTATACCCTCTCGGCGGGTTATTATGATGCTTATTACCTCAAAGCACAAAAGGTAAGGACTTTGATCAAAGAGGATTTCGATCGAGCTTTTCAATCGGTAGATGTGTTAGTTTCTCCCACTTCACCGACCACAGCCTTTAAAGCCGGGGAAAAAACGGCGGACCCTCTGAGTATGTATTTATCGGATTTAATGACTATTCCCGTCAATTTAGCCGGTTTACCTGGGTTAAGTCTTCCCTGCGGTTTTGATGGGCAAGGTTTACCGATCGGTTTACAATTAGTCGGTAATGTGTTGCGCGAAGATCAATTATTTCATGTCGCCCACGCCTACGAACAGGCCACCGATTGGCACAAACGTCAACCATCTTTTACAAATTGATACAATTGCCGGTGGCTATCTTTTGCCGGTAGCCATCAAGTAAAAATCGGCAACCCTGAAAATCTCTCAAGCTTTCTTTTAATTGGGGACAAGTTACCGAAAAAGCTTTTACTTTGTCATCCCAATTGCTCAAAAACAGGAGCTTCCGGAAGAACACAATAAAAAACTGCTGCTAAACTAGAGGCCTCTTTTTGAGTTTAATTGCGTGAAAACTGACAGTATTTTCTATCAACTCTTACAAAGATTTCCCGCTTGTTTCTTTGATTTGTTGAACCTTCCCCCCGAAAT
>NZ_JADEXI010000411.1:0-4199 GCF_015207185.1 Microcystis sp. LEGE 08355
AAAGGGTGTAGGGTGTGGGGTGTAGGGTGTAGGGTGTGGGGTGTAGGGTGTGGGGTGTAGGGTGTGGGGTGTGGGGAGAAACAATTCATAACTTGAGAGTTAATCACACTATTAAGTGTGTGGGTGGAATTAAATATAAGATGAACGTAGGTTGGGTTGAAGCATGAAACCCAACGCCCGCATAGTTTACGCTACCGCTAACCCATCCTACAAATAATTGTGCCTCCCTAGTTAAAAACGGATTTGGTATTATATCTATTCAGCCAGCCCTAGATAGCCAAAGCTTTGATGGCAACTTTAATTAAAGTATAAAAACGGGGTTCGGTCACGTTGACTTCTCTAGCTTGTTGCCGATTTTTGCCTAATAAACCAATGCGCTGGCCTTTCTGCACGACTAAAATATCGCCCTGTTCATTTTTGATGCGAATCTCGTTTACATCACCCCAAAAACTACATTGATACATTTTATCGGCGTGCATAAAAATTGCTTTTTTAATACTATCATTTTCTTGGGGTAATCGCACTCCCACTAATTCAATTTCTATGGTTTTATTACCATTCCAAGTATTTTCTTTGAGTTTATAGGCAATATCTAAACGCGTTGGTAAAGGACAATATTCGCCCCAACGCCAAGCTAGGGCTTTAATTCTGGTATTATCGCTTTGAGCCAGCAATAATTTTAAATGATTTTTTCCGATAGTTTTCTGTTCCACTACTCGCACGTTAGGAGTCCAAAAAACTGGTAATTCATTGCCAATTCCCCAGGGTTGTAAACTATCAATTTGTTGAAAAAGTTGCAGGGTGATTTGTTTAAAATCAATGATAGTATCAATTTTAATTAAAGGTTTTAATTGTTCTATTTGTAAAATTTTGTGAGAAAATTGACTTAATCTTTGTTTAAATGCTAGTAAATTAGCTGTGGGTAAACTAAACCCCCCCGCCATTTTATGACCGCCAAATTTTCCTAGTAAATCTTGGCAAAATTGCAGGGCTTCAAAAACGTGAAATTCTTCAATTCCTCTGGCAGAACCGCGAATTTTACCCGGATATTCTTCCTCGTAAGTACCGATAAAAACCGGCACTCCGTAGCGTTCCACCAAACGGGATGCCACAATACCAATTACCCCATGATGCCAATCTTTTTCCACTAAGACTAAAACTCGATCTTTTTGCCAAAGAATCGGCGTTTCCTCTACTAATTTAATCGCTTCTTCTTCAATTTTTTCGCACAATTCTTGACGGGTACGATTAATTTGTTCGCACTGCATCGCTCTTTCTAAGGCAATTCCCGCGTCATCGGTGGTTAATAATTCAATAACTATCTGGGGATCTCCAATTCTGCCAATGGCATTAATTCTCGGTCCCAATTTAAAGCCAATATCATCCGGTTGTAATTGCTTTTGTTCCTCACTAATTCCCGCTATTTGCATCAGGGATTGAATCCCGACTAATTGGGATTTGGGTAATTTTCTTAAACCCCGTTTTAACCAGCGACGATTTACCCCGATTAATGGGGCTAAATCTGCTATAGTGCCTAGGGTAAATAATGCTAATAATGACTCGGTTAATCCCTGTAATTTACCCATTTTTTGGGCAGTTGTCACCGCTAAAATATAGGCGACTCCCACCCCCGCTAATCCCTGATAGGGAGAGTTAGGGGTTAATAATTTTGGGTTGAGAATAGCGGAGGCATTTGGTAAAATTGGCGGCAGATCGTGATGATCGGTGATAATAACTTTTAATCCTAATTCTATCGCTAGGGCGATCGGTTCGTGAGCGGAAATACCATTATCAACGGTGAGAATCAATCCGACTCCCGATTCGGCAAATTCTTCGACAATGCGCTGATTAATTCCGTATCCCTCTTTCATGCGACTGGGTATGGCATGATTTACCCTAGCACCGAGATGTCTCAAGGCTCTTAGTAGTAATGATGTACTGGTCATGCCATCGGCATCGTAGTCCCCACAGATAGCAATTTTATCGCCCCTAGCGATCGCTTTTACTAATAAATTGACACTTTTTTCTAAGTCGGGAAATTCCCCCAGGGGAGAGGGTAAGGTATCCACTTCAGGCTCTATATAAGTTTTAGCTATTTCTGGGGTATCAATACCGCGATTAATTAAGATAGTTGCTAATAAGGATGATAATCCCATTTCCCGCGCTAACCCCTCAATTTTTTCGGGATTAGTTGCGGCAATATACCAGCGTTGGATGGGATATTTGTAGTCCATTTTTTGTTAAGTAAAAAGGTAGGGTGCGTTAGCACAGCGTAACGCACCAAAAATAAGGTTAAAAGCGGATTTGGATGGCCCCAGCAGGAGGTTGAAAGGGGAGATTATTATTATTAATTCTCAGGGGGGAAGCGGGTACTACCTGCACATTGGGGGTGGTGGGTTGACTTTCATTGGTACTCAGTAAAGTCAATTGATTAATACTAGGATTAATCGCAAATTGTTGGGTGATAACTCCCGACGGACAACAGGAAGGATCCCGGGGGAGAAATCTTCTCATATTGACGGTGATCGTACCATCTTTAGCACTCAGATTATCGACAATTACTCGATCGGCTAACAGGACAGTATCGGTGTTAGTGGCAGTACCGTTATTATCGATCACTAGGGCTAAATAATGTAATTGCTGTTGATCTCTGGTAATCACTCTTAATACGACAATACCATCAGTCCTTTGATCGTTATTATAGTCCCCCATCAAAGCTTCTCGACTGACTTGCACTCCTAAAATCTGTCCCTCATTGGATTGAAAAATACCATCGCTGACAATTACGGAACCCCGATTGGGAATGTTATAGACGGTATTTCTTAAATTATCCACGCTCAGGGGTGTAGATTGGGCAAGTAAGGGCAGAGAATTGTTTAATAGTAAACTGATACCTAGGAGGATAGATTGAGGCAAAATTGCTAATTTAATCATGGTTGTAATGGGTTGGGTATATTTTCTTGAGTATCGAATAACTGCACGTTATTGATGGTACAAACCATCCCCTGTTGTTCCGCTAATTTATCTCGCCATTGGCTTAATTGTTGTTGACCATTACTACCATTTAACCAGTAAACTGTCAAGATGCCGAGGGTTTGTTCTGGTTCACAGGAAAAGCCGAGAGTTTGAGCGGGTATATCGGTATTTCCTTCATCACATTGCCAACCTTGTTTTTCAATTAATTCTTTCCAACCTTTCTCTTCTTTGGCAGCCACAGCAATGCGTTGATCTCCTTGGGTACAAAGCCAATTTTTCTGCTGGGTGGGATCATTGGGTAGATCACCAAGATTGGGGGAATTTTGCTTAATTGGGGGCAGCGAGGGGACTTGAGCATGAACGGAAAAAATCGGTAGTATTAACCAAGTACCGATGAGCGTTTTTAACAGTTTCATCCTTTAAAATTGCCATATTTAGGGATTTATGCCTTTAGAATATCACGTTTTTGAGATCTAGATAAAATACTCTCTTAAGATATGTTTAAATCTTTAATTATGGTTTCGATCGCATCAAAGGAAAATTCTCCGGCTAACTGTTGTAAACCTTGGGCAAGGGTAGCATAATCGGGGGGAATTTCTGCGGTTAGGGCGATAATTTTTTCATCATCACATTCTCGCGCCGCTTGTTGCAATTTTCTAATCCAGTCGGGACTGATTAATTTTAATAGGGATTGCAGGGAATCGAGGAAAACTGGCGAATAATTGGGTTGATTTGGCTCATTATCGGCATAAATATATTTTAATCCTAAATATTCGCCCATTTTTTGCCAAATAACTTCCTCTCGGAAAGGTTTACGCACGAAATCATCACAACCAGCGGCAATAACCAAGGCGCGATCCTCTTCAAAAGCACTGGCAGTTAGGGCAATTATCACCGTTTTTCCGCGATTATCAGCCTCTAACCGCCGAATTTCCCTAGTTGCTTCGTAACCGTCCTTCACTGGCATTCTCATGTCCATCCAGATAAGATGAGGTTGCCATGCTTGCCAAATTGCGATCGCTTCTTGTCCATTAGCGGCCTCTTGCACGGATAATCCTAGGGTAGTCAGGAGTTTCAGCAACAGTAAACGGCTTTCTGGTCGATCATCGACGACTAATATGCGATATTTAGGCTGATTTTCCGCTAAAGCGATCACTTTTGCCCTATTGGTTTCGGTTTTAATCTCATTTTCCCCCACCAAACCCACCTGAATATCAAAACTA
>NZ_JADEXI010000412.1:0-4194 GCF_015207185.1 Microcystis sp. LEGE 08355
TAACGCCAGTAAAAATATTTTGGCCGCAGGGCTTGCGGTGTCAGTCTGTAGAGCGACCATAAGACCAGAACAGAGTAAATCTGTTAAGGCAGGTGCGAAAAATCCTTCGGGACCCCAAGCAGAAACCCAAATCGTGAGGTTTGGGAATCGCCGTCCGTTTTACGGCGGCGAGGATGTCAACTGTGGACGACCAAACAATCCTATCAAGAGCTAGGAGCAGATTATTACGAACAACAGTATCGTCAACGGGTCATCAACAATCTCTCGAAAAAGGCGCAATCCCTTGGCTTTCAACTGGTTGAGGCTTCCTCAGCCTGAGTTAAGTTTCTCGAGAGTGAAGGGAATAGGGGTTAGGGTTTGGGCAGATTTTTCAGGAATCAGTAAACAGTAATCAGTAATCAGTGAAAATACTCCTCACCTAATACCGCTTACTGCTTACCGATAACTTAATTATTGGCTATTACCCAATTAACTAGAGTGCGGACGGGAAAACCGGTGGCCCCGGAATTATTAACGCCATTTTCCTTATCGGACCAGACGGGTCCTGCGATATCTAGGTGGAGCCAGGGAGTATTATTAATGAATTGCTTCAAAAATAAAGCGGCTGTAATGGAACCGCCGGGACGCGGGCCGGTGTTTTTCATATCGGCAATTTGAGACTTCATCCCCTCGAAATATTTTTCTTCTAGAGGCATTGGCCAGAATTTTTCGCCGGCCAATTTAGCGGCCTCTTGGATTTGAGCAGCGAGACTCTCATCGCTGCTCCATAAACCGGCGATATCTTCCCCCAAAGCGACGACACAGGCCCCGGTTAAAGTGGCTAGATCCACGATCGCATCCACCTCTAATTTTTCCGCAAAAACCAAGGCATCGGCCAGGGTTAATCGTCCCTCGGCATCGGTGTTATTAACTTCAATAGTTTTGCCGTTAGAAGCGGTTAAAATGTCCCCGGGGTGCATAGCGCGACCACTAATCATATTTTCTGTAGCCGGACAGATAAAGTGTACTTCCACTTCTGGCCGTAATTGCGCGATCGCCTTGGCTGCGCCTAGGGTGGCGGCACCACCTCCCATATCCATTTTCATGGTTTCGATGCCACTGCCGGCCCCTTTAATATTCAAACCGCCGGAATCAAAGGTTAAACTTTTACCGACGATTGCTAGTTTACGTTTCGGGGTTCCTTGGGGTTTATAGATTAAATGAAGGAATTTTGGGGGAATATCCGAGGCTTTGGCCACTCCTAGGAAAGCTCCCATGCCCAAGCTTTCGCATTCTTCCTGTTCCAGAATTTTGAGACTTAATCCGTATTCGGCGGCAATTTGCTCGGCGGTTTCTGCCATGGTCAGGGGGGTGACGGTGTTAGCGGGAGCATTGACTAATTCTCTGGCCAAAATCACTCCGGAACAGATTTGCTCGGCCTTGGCGATCGCTGATGTCTGCTCTCCTAAACCCAATAACTCGACGGTTTCTAATTTGACTCCTTTTTCCTCTTTAGTGGACTTGAAGCGGGTATCCTGATGATTGGCCAGCAGCAGCCCTTCTGCGATTGCTCCAGCAGTAGCGGAATGATCGCCAACTACCGGTAAACTGATGGCCAGAGCTTGGCTTTTTTGTTGTTTGGCCAGACGAGCGATGGCAGCGGCCGCTAGACGCAGGGTTTGCAGGTCGAAATCGGCAGTTTTTCCCAATCCCACCAGGATTAATTTGCGAATCGGACCACCACCTAGACGAGTCGCCGCACTGCTGCCTAATTTTCCCTCGAATTCCGTCTCGGAGATGATCTCCTCTAGGTTTCCCCCTAGTTTATCGTTTAATTCTGCCAATTCTCCTGCAATCTCGATGGCTCCTTCTGGTAAACCTAGGGCTAAAGTATCTCCTGTCCAAGTAAGGAGCGAGGTGTCAGTCGATCGAATATCCATTCTTTATCTCGATAATTCTTTGCAAATTGCTTCTATTAATCACTATACTGTAAGCTCTATCAGTTATCATCGATCATCTGTTGAGGTTTAGTGGCTCCCTGTCAAGAATCAAGGTCTAGCTCTTGCTAAAATCAATGTCCCTGATTGCTGATGCTGACTGGGGATAACTGCCAGTGGTTCTACTACTTAGAAAAAATTACCAAGTTTGTGTTGATCCCTCAAGGAGAAATTTTTATGGAAATATCTCGTCCTAATCAAGCAGAATTAACCGCCGAAGAACAACAGGAACTAGAAAAGTTGCGAGCTATTATCGAACAGGCTAGTGTTGATGGCGTGATCACTCAAGGGGAAAGGGAAAGAATCGCCCTAGCTATGAGGTCTGATGGTAAAGTGACCCTAGAAGAATTAGAGTTAGTCAGAACTTTAATTACCGAAAAAGTGAGCAAAGGGGAATTAGTTCTGGATTATCTTTAAACTCTGGAAAATCGGATAAAAAAAAAGACGGGGTTTTCACCCCGTCCTATTTGTTAAGAATTATGACAAATCCTTGACTTGTGATACTAATTGTGCTACCACATCTTGAGCGCTACCAAAGAGCATAAAGGTTTTAGGATTGTAGAATAATTCATTTTCTACCCCAGCAAAACCCGATCGCATACTGCGCTTAATCACGATCGTGTGCTGTGCCTTATCCACGTCGAGAATCGGCATTCCATAAATCGGACTAGCTTTATCGTGACGGGCAGCGGGATTAACCACATCATTCGCCCCAATAATTAACGCCACATCAACGCGCTCAAACTCAGGATTAATATCATCCATATCGTAGAGTTGCGGATAGGGAACATTAGCTTCGGCCAATAATACATTCATGTGGCCGGGCATTCTTCCTGCCACGGGGTGAATAGCATATTTAACCTCAACGCCATTTTTTTCCAACTGTTCAGCCAATTCTCGCACTGCGTGTTGTGCTTGGGCCACTGCCATGCCGTAACCGGGTACAATCACCACAGAACGCGCATAACCGAGCATCATTGCCCCTTCCTCTGAATCGATCGCATGAACCGATTTATCAAGGCTAGAAGTGGCGCTCGCTTCGCCTCCGGCACTAGCACCTGTACCAAATGCCCCAAATAGTACACTAGCCAGCGATCGATTCATGGCTTTACACATAATCTGAGTTAGGATAATCCCCGACGCACCCACCAAAGCACCGGCGATGATCAACATACTATTCATCAGGATAAAACCGACTACGCTGGCGGCAAGTCCCGAAAAAGAGTTTAAGAGGGAGATAACCACGGGCATATCGCCGCCGCCGATGGGAAGCACGAATAAAGCCCCGAAAATTAAGGAAAGTGCCACCAAGGTCAGGAAAACATCGATCGAGGTGGGATCGAAAAAGAGATAGACACTACCCCCTAAAAAGGTGAGTAGCAAGAGAATGTTAAAGGGTTGCTGGAAAGGAAAAGTTACGGGCGCGCCACTGATTAATTCCTGTAATTTGGCAAAAGCGAGGACACTACCGGTAAAAGTGACACCGCCGATCAATATACCCAAAATAGCGATCAGTATCGAGTCAAAGGCAATATTTTCACCACTTTGCAGTAACCGCCAGTATTCGCCCATGGCAATTAAAGCGCTGGCAGCACCGCCTAAACCGTTAAAAATCGCCACCATTTGGGGCATAGCTGTCATCGGGACTTTTTGCGCCGAAACTAAGCCGATAATTGAACCAATCACCAACGCTACGGCGATTAAACCATAGCTGAGGATTTCTTGATTGATTAAGGTGGCAATAACGGCGATTAGCATCCCGATGGCAGCCAGAAAATTGCCTTGACGAGCGGTAGCGGGGGAAGATAATTGTTTAAGACCGATGATAAATAAAATGGCGGCGAGTAGATAGGATAACTCGATACCTGTGATCAGGGCATTATTCATGATTTAGCCTCTTTTTTCTTGAACATTTGCAGCATTCGATCGGTAACGACAAAACCACCGACCACGTTAACCATCGCCAAAATAACGGCAATTAACCCTAAAATTACGGTTAATTGGTGCCAATCCGTGCCTCCGGCGATGAGGAGCGCACCGACAACGGCGATACCTGAAATTGCATTCGCTCCCGACATCAGGGGTGTATGGAGAGTGGGAGGAACTTTATTGATCACCTCGAAACCGACAAAGGAAGCGAGGACAAATACCACTAAAGCGGTTAAAAGTTGGGCAGTCATTGGTTAAAGAAATAGGGGATAGGGTGTGGGGTGTGGGG
>NZ_JADEXI010000413.1:0-4193 GCF_015207185.1 Microcystis sp. LEGE 08355
CCCCTAACCCCCCACCCCCCCGATGTCGGGGGGGCAAGGGGGGGTAAGATACCTGCCAAGAATAAAGAAAAATGGTATCAGCCTAGATGAACTCAGACAATATATAAAAACCCATCGTGAAGATACTATGGGTTTTTATGCCTATATTGATCTTTGAAAAGCAGATGGACGAATGATTATCGTAGGTTTAGAAGATAATTATTGGGAGGAAAAGATAACCCCCCAAATACAAGAAGGTCAATCTTAACTTAAAGTGCGATCGCTGATCTTGTAGGGTGCGTTAACGAAGTAACGCACCATAAACTTGAGAGACACTCAGACAAATAACACATGGCAATCATCTCTAAACCAATTTAATTTCAGCTTTTCCTAGTCCAGTAGTGAACTAACACAGCAACAAAAAAACTCTGTGTCCTCTGTGTCTCTGTGGTGTTTATTATGGTTATCGAGGCTAATAAAGCCTGGTTGGAAAATCTATTACCAGCTTTACAGTGGTTAGACAAACTGCTAGAAAAAGCAGTGGTTGCCGCTCAAGCAACCTATACCAAAGACCCAACAACTGAAGCCTATCAAGGTCTTTACATCACTCAGGAAGATGTCGAGCAATTGTTAGTGCGCCAACCAGGAGAGCCTGTCCTGAAACTCAGAGGAGAAGCTTGGGAGCCATCCTTTTCTGAGTTAGCCGACAAAGCAACCCGCCTAGCCTGGCTCAAGCAAACCTTTGACCTGTCCGTCTTCGACCTAGCGCTAGTGGTAATTGCCCTCGCTCCCGAACTCGACCTGCGCTACGAAAGGCTTTACGCCTACCTCCAGGACGACGTAACTCGCAGGCGACCCACAGTAGATATCGCCCTCAACCTGCTGTGTTCTTCAGCCCCAACCAAGCTGTGGCAAAGGTCTCGGGTTGCCCCAGACGCGCCCCTAATCCGCCATCGACTGTTACATCTGTTGGCGGATCCCCATCAGGTGCAGCCTCCCCTACTTGCTTGTTACCTCAAGCCTGATGAGCAGCTAATCCGTTACCTGTTGGGACAGGAGGGACTCGACTCCCGATTGGCCACATTCTGCCAGATAGTTAAGCCGATTCCAGAATCAGAGTCACTGTCGTTAGATGCCAAAATCCAGCAAGCTTTGCTCGCCTTAGCACTCCAGGCGAGGGAAGCCAATCAGCCTTTACACCTTCACTTTCACGGTCCCCAGGGAGTGGGAAAGCGCCAAGCAGCAGAAGCGATCGCCCTCAAGTTAGACATGAGGCTGTTAGTAGCAGACATCGCCACAGCGATCGCCGCGAAAACCGAGCTAGAGTCAATCTTGCCCCTGCTCTTGCGAGAAGCCCAGTTTCAAGATGGGGTGCTGTATCTTGAGGGAATCGACGCACTGGGTTCCCAAGAGCAGATAAGCAACTATCAGCGCCTATTGCAGGCGATCGCCCAATTTCCCAGCATCGCCATCTTCGGAGGAGCAGGGCCAAACTTGTCAGACATCCCCGGCTCCACCCGCACGATTCTTCCCGTCTCCTTTCCCCTACCCGACTTTGCCCAACGTCGGGACAACTGGCAAGCCTATCTCTCCCAATCTGGCATTAGCCGACCGGCCCAGGAGTTAGATACCCTCGCTGACCGTTTCCGCCTGACTCCTGAACAAATTGGCGATGCAGTCGCCTCAGCCCAGCACCAGGCTCGCTGGCAAGCAGCCCAAGCATCCCAGGAACCCCCTCATTCCTTAAGCTTAGAAGACCTGTTGGCTGCTGCTCGCGCCCACTCAGGTCAAGCCCTGACTTCCCTCGCCCGCAAAATTTCCCCTCACTCCACCTGGACAGATCTGATCCTCCCGCCCGAGGGACTGACTCAACTCCAAGAAATTTGCAATCAGGTCAAATACCACCACCTCGTCTGCGGTCAGTGGGGTTTCGAGGAGAAACTCTCCCTCGGCAAAGGACTAAATGCCCTCTTCTCTGGCTCACCTGGTACAGGCAAGACGATGGCGGCGGAGGTCATCGCCAAGGAGTTGCACCTTGACCTCTATAAGATTGATCTCTCCCAAGTGGTCAGTAAGTACATTGGCGAGACGGAAAAGAACCTAGAGCGGATTTTTACCGCCGCTCAGAGTGCCAATGCCATCCTCCTATTTGACGAAGCAGATGCCCTCTTTGGCAAGCGCTCCGAGGTTAAGGATGCCCACGATCGCTACGCTAATCTTGAAATTGCCTATCTGTTGCAGAAAATGGAAGAATACGAAGGGGTGACGCTCCTAACCACCAATTTGCGGCAGAATCTCGATGAAGCCTTCACTCGGCGCATCCGTTTCATTGTCGAGTTTCCCTTTCCTGAAGCGGACTACCGCCTGCAAATCTGGCGGCGCATCTGGCCCAAACAGACACCCCTGGCAGCCGATGTGGATCTCGAAGGCATGGCGCGGCAATTCAAGCTGGCAGGAGGTAATATTCGCAACATCGCCCTGGCGGCTGCCTTCCTCGCCGCAGAAAACAGCCAGTGTGTGACGATGAAACATCTACTGCAAGCAACCAAGCGGGAGTTTCAGAAGATGGGAAGACTGATTGGGGAGGAGGAGTTTTTGCCATTTAAACAAAAATAACTGGAAAAATATTCCGTAGGGGCGCATTGCGTGCGCCCATCACCCTATTTCCTAGCCAAAGGGGAAAGCCAAATTAAATCTAACATTGTCAAGCTAATGCCTCAATTAAAAATCCATCTCCATTGTTCTGCCAAGTATCATGGATCAAGAAAGCCAAACCGGGATTAATCCAGCCATGCCTGATGACCTTGCCCGACACCATGAGGTGGCAAAGGGCCTAACTTATCTCCATGCACGCACAAATGCCACGGCAGGGCGCACCCTGGAAGCCGCCTCCTTCGTCTATGCGCTCATCGAACTGCTGACAGAAAAAGGCTTACTCGATCTTGACGAAATTGACACAAGGAAAAAGCAGGTAGCCCAACGACTGCTCAAACGTTTCCTGCAGCAAGATCCGGGCGTTTCCTTGCAGGAACCAGAACAAGATAAATATACCTTTTCCCAACCCGTCGCCATTGACTGCGAAAATCGGGTACATTTGTGCCAGGCTGCCTGCTGCAAAATGGTTTTTCCCCTGTCGCGCCAAGACATCGAAGAAGGAGTCATCCGCTGGGAGTTGAGCCAACCTTATGTTATTGCCAAAGGTGCGGACGGCTATTGCCACCACTTTGATCGCCAAGGTTTAGGCTGTACGGTGCATTCCCAGCGCCCCATCCCTTGCCGAGCCTACGATTGCCGCAACGACAGGCGCATCTGGCTCGACTTTGAAAATAAAATTGTCAATCCCAAGCTGAAGGAGCCAAACTGGCCCCACAACTTGAGTGCAGAAGAAATGGAACTTCCAGGGAGTGAAATTCAATGATCCACAACCTTGACGATACGCTTAAAGAATTGCTAGTGCAAAAAGTGCCTCTCGATCCCAACGCGATCGATATTAAGTTTGAAGTGCCGAACAAAGACGACTGGAATCCCAAGCCAAATAAGCCCACAATTAATTGTTTTCTCTACGATATCCGCGAGAATCACGAGTTACGCAACAATGAGCGCTATCTCACTCGCAACGGAACCACAGGAACAGGAACCGAAAAAATTGCTCCCACTCGTATTGATTTATCCTATCTAATCACCGTTTGGACAACTGATGTCGCCGATGAACATCGACTGTTAGGCAATATTTTGCAGACCTTATTGAGCTATCCAGTTTTGCCAACAGAAGTCCTCAAGGGGCAAATAGCCAATCAATCTCTACCTCTCCGCGCCTGGGTTTCTCAACCTGAACGCACCCCGAATGCTTGGGATTTTTGGGGGGCGCTTGACGGGCGCATGAAAGCGGGGATCAGCTACATGGTGACGGTTGCGGTTGAACCCTTTGCACCGGTTGAGGTTCGTTTGGTAACAGAAAAAGTTCTCAAAGTCGAGCAAAAGTAACCCACATTCCGCACCCTCAACTGTCACATAAGCTGTCCCCCTCCAGAGACTTGAGTAAAAATACTTATCTGGTGAAGATTTTCTCGGTGGCCGTTAGGGGGAGCTTGAGACCCCTAATTATGAAAAAATAGGAATTGTTGGAAAACTTAGGCAGTGGGCTGTTCGACCATGAATCAATCAACAGAAATTGAAGTCAAAAATCTAGACCATCTGGGATTAGTAGCCGGAAT
>NZ_JADEXI010000414.1:0-4174 GCF_015207185.1 Microcystis sp. LEGE 08355
CCAGGTACCGGGGTGGAAGCGGCAGCGGGATTTTTAGAATCTTTGTCACCGGAAAAATTTATCTTTTCCCCTTCTCAGTTACAGTTGACAAAATTAGCCCTATTTGTATCGGATGTTTTAGCAGAAGCGGAAAAAGAGTTAATCGATCTTAAGTATTCCCGTGGGGAAATTCGCACGGTAATGACGGTAATTAAGTCTTTACCCTCCCTCAAGGAAGCAGATAATTTAAGTCTGCGGGAACAGTATTTTATTTATCTAAATACGGGAAAAGTATTTCCTGTCTTTGCTCTTTTTGCTCTATCGATGGGGATTAACAAAAATATCGTCGCTTCTCTGTTCACCTCCTATCTCGATCCCGATAATATTATCGCCCATCCCCGACCTTTATTAAGGGGCGATGATTTAATTAACCATTTACACCTGAAACCTAGTCCGATTATCGGTAAGTTATTAACCGAGGTACAAATTGCCCAAATTGAAGGCAAAGTTAAAGTTTTTCAGGAGGCGATCGATTTTGCTAAAAAGTTATTATAAGTGGTTGGTTATAATTAAATTAAAAATGGATTTTAGGTTCGATCCCCCCTTAATCCCCCCTTAATAAGGGGGGCATCTGACAATTTTTAACGCCTACCTACTTAAGTGATTGAAGAACACAGAAGTGAGGCTCTGTTCCCTATTGATAACCGTCCCTGGGAACTAATTTTCTGAGCGAATTTTAAACAAAAACACGATGTTGCAGGGAAGGCATTTGTCGTCGCACTTGTTGCAGACGTTGGGGATTAATTTCGGCAATTGCCACTCCCGCTTCTTCCCCCGCATCGGCTAAAACCACACCCCAAGGATCGATAATCATAGCGTGACCGTGGGTGTAACGGCGTTCGTAATTATTGCCCGTTTGAGCGGGAGCTATTATATAACAAGTATTCTCGATCGCTCGCGCTTGTAACAAAACTTTCCAATGATCTTTCCCTGTAAAAGCTGTAAACGCCGCGGGTACAAATAAAACATCGGCTCCTTGCTGCGATAAATAGCGATAGAGTTCAGGAAAACGCACATCATAGCAAATCGAGAGGCCAATTTTTCCGAAGCTATCGGAGCCATAAATTGGCGGTAAATCAATCCCTGCCATGACTGTACTCGATTCCTGATAGGTGTTACCATCCGGGACATTGACATCAAAGAGATGGACTTTTTGATAACGGGCTAATTCCGCACCGTTGCCATCAACTAAAATAGCCGTATTATAGGCCTTATCGGCAATACCCGTCACTGGCACGGGAAAACCGCCCCCTAAAATGGTCACTTGAAACCGTTGGGCCATGGTGCGGAGGAATTTATCGGCTTTGAGAGCAATAGTCTCGGACTGGGCGATTTTATCGGTTTCTGCCCCCATAAAGGCGAAATTTTCTGGTAAACCGATTAATTCCGCCCCTTTACCCACGGCAAGTTCGATCAATTCTTCAGC
This sequence comes from Microcystis sp. LEGE 08355, assembly GCF_015207185.1. Classification (NCBI taxonomy): domain Bacteria; kingdom Bacillati; phylum Cyanobacteriota; class Cyanophyceae; order Chroococcales; family Microcystaceae; genus Microcystis; species Microcystis sp. LEGE 08355. The sequence continues at coordinate 1,466 of NZ_JADEXI010000414.1, forward strand.
GGCAGCGAGATTTTTCTCTAAATCCGGCTGACTGGTCATTTGAATGGCGGCGGCGAGATAGGATTTCATGGGGGTTGAAGCTCTAGAGTCAGATAATCTCTGTAAAATTAATCATAACCTTCGATTATATCCAATTTCAGATATTTTGTCACCCCATGAGTAAAATTGTTTTCTGTGACTTTGATGGCACTATCACCGCCGTGGAAACTTTTGCGGGTATGCTCAAAGAATTCGCCCCCGATTTATCAGCCCAAATTATGCCCCAAATGTACGCCCGTACTCTGACTCTGCGCCGGGGTGTTCGTCAACTGCTAGAGTCGATACCGAGCCAAAAATACGCCGATATTCTCGCCTATGCCGAAAGCAAGCCAATTCGTCCCGGATTAGCTGAATTCCTCGCTTTTTTACAGGAGCGAGCCATCCCTTTTATTATTATCTCTGGTGGTATCCAAGGCATGATTGAAACGGTCTTAAAACGGCAGGGACTATTAGATAAGGTGACGGCAATTTATGGGGTCAATCTTCATACGCAAGGGGAATATCTGCAAGTTCATTCCGATTGGGAAAATGAGACAGAATTAGTGGCTAAAGCTTTGATTATGGCCAAATATTCAGGAGTAGAAACTATTGCGATCGGTGATTCCGTTACCGATATTACCATGGCTAGAAGGGCCGATCTAGTTTTTGCTAGGGATCGTTTAATCGATTATCTGCAAGCGGAAAATCAACCCTATATTGCTTGGGATAACTTTTTTGAGATTCGCGAATATCTATTATTGAGAGATTAGGGATTGGCTGTTAAGTAGCTGGTTGTAATTAAATTAAAAATAGATTTTAGGTTCGATCCCCCCTGCCCCCCTTAATAAGGGGGGTGCCGATAGGCGGGGGGATCTGACAACTTTTAACACCTACCTACTTATAAGTAATGGTTAGGATAGGCAAGAGGCAATGATTTTCGCCGTCTCATTCCCAAGCTCCGCCTGGGAATGATTTTTGAAGGCTCTGCCTTCTGTGAAGATTACTCAGGAGGCAGAGCCTCTCATTAAACATTTCTAGGCAGAGCCTAGAAACGAGAGATTCTAACATCCAAGACCAACCCGTTAAAAGATTTTTTACTACCCTACTCTCAAGGGCAACAATAATTATAAATTTTTGTTAATTTCTGTTGGTTTACACTTGACAAAATCGGGGGGAGATTAAAATACACTCGTGGCTTTGTCTTGTCATTGAGGAACTAGCTTAAAATTTAGTGATTGGCAATTTTGAAAAAACCAATTTTTCTCCCTTGCCAATGTCGCTTAATTCGAGATTTTTTCCTTTAAAGGGGAGTCAGAACATTTGTTTGTTTATTTATTTTGAGGAAATTTTCTGAGTATGAAAACTTCGACTGCGATCAAAAAACTTTCGATAGTTAGTGCTGGAGCATCTCTTTTGGGAGCAGCAACAAGTTTCGTAACCTTACCTGCTTCTGCTGCTGTCACTGTATTAGACTTCGAGAACATTGCGCCATATCCAAATAGTAACAACGTACTTGTACAAGGTTTCTATAACGGTGGCACAAGCAGTATTGGAACTACAGGGACAAATTATGGGGTAGAGTTTTCATCCAATGCCCTGTTAATTTGTCTTAACACTCCAGGTATAAGTTGTAGTAATACATCCCGCGGTGGATTAGGGAATCCAAATTCTCAGAAGGGTGCCTTATTTTTCCTGTCTGGTTCTGAAACTTTCATGAATCTTGCGAGTGGTTTTGACACTGGATTCTCGTTCTTTTACACAGGGATCTTTCTGTCAGGGAGTATCAGTGTGTATGATGGACTGGATGGAACAGGTAGTTTACTTGCCAGCTTATCTCTTCCGACGACTTCTAGCAATTGCGATCCTGTTTACTCCGCTGGTTTTTGTCCATTTGTACCGGTTGGCGTTGGTTTCGCTGGTATCGCTAAATCCGTTAGTTTTGCTGGTGTTGTCAACCAATTTGTATTTGACGATATCACATTTGGAAGCGTTACTCCAGATCCTAAACCTGTACCTGAACCGGCTTCAGTTTTAGGTTTACTTGCCATTGGTTTTCTTGGTGCGGGTTCAGTCTTGAAGCACAAATTAAAATAAAAAACTGGCAAATCTAGCCTTAAATTGGCAGCGATCGCACTATATTGATAAAGTGCGATCGCTTTTTTGGGTTATAATAGTAGAAGTGTGAATGACTAAAGTAAAATTGAAAGTCTATCTTGATACGAGTGTTCTCAACCGAATCTTTGACGATCAGACTCAAGCCAGAATCTATTTGGAGTCAATCTCGATGCAATTAATTTTCCTGCTGGTGGAGAATGAAACAATAGAAATTGTCTCTTCTGATGCGCTAGTATATCTGAACTTCCCCCATACATATATACCATAATAGCCGAAAACCCTTATCCATCAATGGATACACCCCCTTAACATTTCTTAATGTACCCATGTAATTTGTAACATTTCTTAATGGACAAGAATTCTCTCTATTTGCTAAAATGATAGCCATGTATATAGAAAAAGTTCCTAACCGTAATTCCCCCCCCGCCGTTCTTCTTCGGGAGTCCTACCGAGAAGGAGATCAAGTCAAAAAAAGAACCCTTGCCAATCTCTCAAAATTACCCGATGATATTATCGACAATCTAAAACTGGCTCTTAAAGGAGCAACACTGTCCATGACTGAAGGCATTCCCAATC
>NZ_JADEXI010000415.1:0-4172 GCF_015207185.1 Microcystis sp. LEGE 08355
ACCATTTTGATCGCGACGTTGATTGAGAAAAACTTGGGGATTAAAAGGATTATCTAAAGGAGCGATCGGTAATTCTAATAAATAATTATTATCTTTAAATAAGTTACTATTATTTTCTCTTCTGCTACAGATAGCTAAACTGTTTACATCGGGAATTGTTGGCCAAGTACTCTCTAATTTTTCTCGTTCACCGTAGGGAAATTCACATCTGGCTAATCGTAATACCCAACTATTGGGGAAGCGTTCAAAATAGTCTTTAACTAAGGTGACGATCTCCGGGTGTAAATATTCATCGCAATTGATTGTGAGAATATAAGTACCTCTGGCATTTAAAAATCCTGTACTTCTTTGAATAATTTCACCTCGTAAAGCACAGACAATCTGTTTCATGCGTGGATCATTTACTGGCGAAGGTTTGACCCCGGGAGGATGAACTAAAATAAATTCTATATCTCCCTTGACTTTCAATAGTTCTCCTAGCCAATGCTCGCCAAATCCCTCGCGCATCGGGATAACGATCGATAGAAAAGTATTAAACATAAATTAACTCTTTAGATTTGCTTGTGATTTATCAAAGTTGTCTTGACCGCAATGCACTTAACTGGTTTAAATAGCTTCTAAATATTTGCTATCGAGCAGAAATGAGCCTCGATCGAATTTTACACCCCAATAACCCCCCGGCCGGCGATCGATAACCGTGCCGATATCGTTGATATTGAGTAGCTCCGGCGGCCGTAACATAGGCATAGGATCGGCGGTTTTCAGGTAAGGGGGAATGGCAATCAGACGTACTTTTCCCCCGACGCTAATTTCACTCATGGTACTGACTAGATGCGATCGTGACATAATATCTCAACTTAGCATATTTCAAATCATTCTCAAGATAGATTCCCCAGAGAATAGGTGTTGTGTAAGCTGTTGCCATCCGCCTTTGGCGTTGTGTTGGGGTGTTGCCTGACCTAGCGGCGAGGGGATAATCGCACTACGAAATCTGCTGGAGCAATAATCATGAAAATCACTCATAAACTCTTGTTCTCTTCCTGTCTCTTACTGGGTGTCACGGTAGCCCCATCCCAGGTATTGGCAGGACCATTTAACTCCCCCGGTCCCTTTGTCAATCCCGTGGTAGATGGAGTCCCATCTCCCCCTGAAGTTCCAGGAAAGGAGTACTCCGAAGATCCAGACAGGAATGGAAATCCCTTACATACCCCTAATCCTGGTCAAGTGATTGCCTGGGATGGCACAGGTGGGACAACCAACACGAGTAACTTTTTAACTCTTTGGAATCCTCAATCTGGCATTGCAGCACCCGATCCTTTCCAAGTCGATGCCTTGGCTAACCGGAAGGATTTACTCTTCTATGAAGTGATCGAAGATTTAGTTCCACTCGTGTTTTCGACTGGGTTGCCCGGAGGACCGCGCACGGCTTTCGATAACTACATCTTCTATGAACGTCCTAACCATAAAGTACTTTTGCCTTCCCCGTACAAAAAGATAGGGGTGTGGGCGACACCAGCAGAGATCAACCAAGTTGAACCAAATAACGTGGAAGGTTTAGAACTTTGGGCACCGGTTCAAGATGAGACAGTGCCTTTAGAAGATAGAGTCAACGATGTGCTGCTACAAGGTCCTGAAATACCTGTAGATGATGCTAACCGTTACTCCCTTTTCGGCGATCCTCTGGGATGTAGTGTATTCAAGAGTAATGGGGATTGTCTCTTCCTGAAAGCGGATATCGCCAGTGCAATCACTCCTCTTTTTCCAGGTTTAGATATCACCGATGCGAAGATTGACCTTGATGGACTGATGACATGGGAAAACGACATCCTCTTTAGCCTCAAACCAATCGATGGAAATAACGATGGCATTATTACTGACAACGATCCCTCACAAGACTTAGATGGTGGGGAGATCTTTGTTTGGCTATCAACTGAACCTTCAGCGAAGTTTCTTATCCACGGTGGACACGTCTGGGATACAGCTTTCAATGTCAAGAACACAGTAAAGCACTGGACGGGATTAGAACCAGGAACTGAGAACATTGACGCACTTGAAGCGGTTGCTACTCCTGAACCCTCTACATTCCTCAGCTTATTAACCCTTGGCACTCTCGGCGCAGCTTCAACCCTGAAACGCAAACTAAAATCCTCTAAATCCGAGGAAAACTAAACCACAAAAGTAGGCTAAATTGCTTACCAAAGTAGAATTAATGCCCCTTTATTCAGTCGTTTGAGGGGGTTTATTGTATAATAGGGACATGATTAAATCAAGAGGATTTTGGTTATGCAACAGGTGACGATTGAGCTACCCACCACCATAATTAATGCTCTAGCCGCCTACAATCAAGAGCATAAGGTATCTTCTTCTGATACAGTACAAACGGCTATAGAATCATTTTTAATAGCGAAAGGCTATTTATCCAAACCGAAAAAATCTTTTCACTTATCTCCCGCACCCAAAGGAAGTGGCTATACTGACACATCCATCAATCATGACGCTGTTTTAGCCGAATTTACAGCTTGCTTCTATATAGATTAGGATTTGAACAAGCCACTCATTTCACACAAAATTGCTTAGAATCTGCTAATCTGATCAATCCGACAGAAGATCAGTATTTCGCAGCCATAGCAAAAGCTAAACAATTTCCTGATCAAACTATTACTATTATTGATGCTTTGACTGCTATCATCTCAATCGAATTAGAGCTACCTGTTTGGAGCTATGATTATCATTTTGATATAATGCGGGTGAAAGTATGGAGATAACCCTAAAGTGCAAACTAAAATCATCCAAAACATCAGAAAACTAAACCACAAAAGTAGGCTAAATTGCTTACAAAATACGATAAATGCCCCTTCATTCAGTCAGTTGAGGGGGTTTTGTTTTTTTATATATCTTCCTATTACACATTAGTCGCTCGAAAATGATAAGATAGATATAATAAACCAGATTGAGTCTGAGGAAAAATCAAAAATGCAATTTATTCAGACTAAAGCCAAAATCAAAGATGGACAATTAATTATCGAGCAACCCCATCAAGATTTGCCAACAGACACAGAGATTGAAGTTGTTATTATTGTTCCCGATCAAAATGAACAAGTAGAATTTGAACAAGCTCGTACTAAGATGCAAGCTGCATTTAAAGAAGCAGGTATCGACACTGATGAACAGATTTTAGAGCTTATTCGTAAAGTGAAGCAAGAACTATTTCAGGAGCGGTATGAATGAGGAGAATTTTTTTAGATACAAATATTTATATTATTGCTCAATTAAAACCCCTCTCACCACAAGAGCGAATTCTTACATGGTTAGGATATTATACCCCCAATAATCAATCTTCAATCAAAGTTATTATTTCCCAGGAACTCATTAACCAAATTTTACGAGTTTGCAAAAGCAGCCAAAATAGTAGATCAAATCTGGCAGAATCTTAATTGCTTATTTATACCAGAAACGATTGAAATGAAAGCAGAAGCAAGTCAGATAATTGCAGAAAAATTAGTGCCTTCTGAAGATGTTTTTATCTATCTAACTGCCAAATATGGTGCGGCAGAAATTTTTTTGTCTGAAAATCGAGAATTAATCAAAATTATTGCTGATTTTGATTGTTTAACATCAGAGGAATTTCTTGATAAATATCTGCGACAAATGCCCCCTTAATTCAGTCAATTGAGGGGGTATTTTTGTCCTAACTCTCTCAATTTCCATAATTTCAAGGAGTATGGTTTATCCTTTCATCCGATATCTGCTACAATACAGATACAGGAAATAAAATTTTGATCAGTAGGGTAGAAGTCTTTTCCGTTATCTTAGAAGGTAAGCATCATGAAAAATTTAGAAGAAATTAAAGCGATTTTGGTTCAAGTTAAGTCCTTAGTAAAAGAAAAGTATCATGTCAGTGAATTAGGTATTTTTGGAGATTATGTAAAAGGAGAAGTGCAGGAAAATAGTGAAGTTAATATTCTGATAGATTATACAGAACCGCCTAGTTTACTAGATTTAGTAGATCTGGAATATTATTTAAGTGATTTACTTAAGGTAAAAGGGCTCTTCGTTACTTGGTATGATTCGATCAGGGGGCATAAATCGACTAAATCCTTATAGGGCAAGAGACTCAATTGATTAGCTCGTTCTAGATAGAAAACAATTGGCAAAAATCGAAGCAATGTCTT
>NZ_JADEXI010000416.1:0-4170 GCF_015207185.1 Microcystis sp. LEGE 08355
TCTCTACATTGGCCCCATCTAAAAACATATCCACTTCATCAAACGCATAAAAGGGAGAAGGACGATATCTTTGTAGGGAAAAAATAAAGCTTAAAGCGGTTAAAGATTTTTCACCTCCAGACATGGAACTTAATCGCTGTACGGGTTTTCCTTTGGGATGGGCCACCAGATTTAAGCCACCATTAAAGGGGTCATTTTCGTCTTCTAATTGTAAGTAACCATCGCCATCGGACAGGGTAGCAAATATATTCTTAAAGTTTTCGTTAACGGCAGTAAATGCTTCCTGAAAAGCATTAAATCTGAGGGTGGTAAAGTTTTCTATCCGCAAAAGTAGTTCGGTTCTTTCTCCTTCTAGAGTTTGCAGTTTTTCTGATAGTTCATCTAATCTCTCTTTAGTTTTTTGGTATTCTTCTAAAGCTAACATATTCACCGGTTCTAAAGCTTCCAATTTCTTTTGTAACTGCCGAATATCGCTTTGAATTTTCTCGAAATCTCGATCGCTTTCAGGAATTTCGGGCAAGGGATTGGGTAAGTCGCTTTCTAGTTGACTAATTTCTGTCTGTAAAGTGGTTAGTAATGCTTGTCTTTCCTCTTGATTGTTGACTAACTTTTCCGATTGCCAGATGGCCTGTTGTTGTTGGTTTTGTTGTTGTCGCAAAACTGTCTCTAATTGGTCTCTTTTTTGCTTGGTTTCCCCTAGTTGTCGGGATAATTGCTGTAAAGCTTGATTGATTTCTAAAATATTGTGATCAAGTTTTTCTATCTCCAGATTACCGATATTTCTCTGATTAACTGCATCGGTAATTATCTTGTCAATCTCAATAATTCTATCCCCAGACTCTTGACTTTTTTCCTCTAGTCTGATTTGTTGATTATGTAAATCTTTTAACTGTTCGCGGACTGTAGCGAGGTGATTTTCTTGGGTTTTTAACTCCAATTCTTGACTGCGAATTATTCCCTGTACCTGTTGCCATTCGCTATGGGTATGATTGGCCTCTAAAGCAGTTAATTTCTCCTGTTCTTGCTGTAAGGATAACTCTAACTCAGGAATTTCTCTGGTTAATATTTCTAACCGTTGACGAGAAATAGTCATTTCCTCTTGCTGGCCCGATAATTGACGGGTTAAATCCTCTTTTTCTGTGGTTAAACGTTCTAAATCCTTGCTTAATTGTTGTAGAGATAATTGATTTTCCCGATGACTTTGACGGGTTTCGGTTAACTGTTGGGTTAACTGACTGATAAGATGATTAACTTGGGTAATTTTTTCTTCGTTGCGGGTAAGAATGCGATCGATTTCTGCTAATCTTTCCCGTAGAGATTCCGCTTCACTAGACTCCTTCGGAGAAATTTTACCAAAACGCAGCCCCGCTCGCGTCGGTTGGCTGCCTCCGGTCATAGCGCCAGTCATCTCTAATAACTCGCCATCTAAAGTAACGATGCGATATTGATTGATATAATAACGGGCAGAATCTATATCCTCGAAAACCACCGTACTGCCAAAAATATAGTTAAAAACCTCTCGATACTGGGATTGAAACTTAACTAAATTCACCGCTAAATCCAGATAACCGCGCGCGTGACGCAGAGAGGAAATATCCTGGGGACGGGGAGGACGAATTTTATTCAGGGGTAAAAAAGTGGCGCGACCGATGCGACGCTGTTTTAGCAAGGCAATTCCGGCAGCCGCAACGCTATCATCTTGGACGACTACATGACCTAAACGACCTCCGGCGGCGATTTCAAGAGCAATTTGATAACGTTCCTCTACTTCGCCTAATTGTGCCACTAATCCGCAGATTCCGGGCAAATCTGACTGTAACAATATTTGAGTAGCATAGGTTCCCTGGGCCTCCTGTTGCGCTTGCTTGGTCGCTTCCAGTTTATCTAATTCCCTCTGTTTGTCCCGTTGTTCCTTGAGCAGACGTTTTTGGGTGTCCTGACTGATGACGCGATTTTGTTCGGCAATGGTGAGTTTTTGGGCTAAATTTTGGATATCGGGGTCTGATTGATTAATTTTTTGTAATATTTCTTGACTTTCTTCCGTTTTTGTGCTAATAACTTGCTCTAATTCTTGCAGACGTTGACCAGCTTCTATTATATTAGTTTGCAATCGATCGCATCTTTCGGTCAATTGGGCCCGTTGGCTACGGTAGGGGTTTAATTGTTCCTGAAGACGGGTAATATTGCGGGAAAGGTCACTTTGTTCTTTTACCCAAGCTTCTGACGCTTCTGCGAGACTACTTGCTTGCAGACGATGGGTTTCTAGGGTTTCCCTTGCGGTTTGGGTTGTCCGTAGGAGATTGGGTAAAATTTCAGTTTCTAAACGGCTTTTTTCAGCAGTAATCAGGTTTAATTCGCGATTATAACGATTAATTTCCTCTAAAAGTCTGGTTTTTTGTGCCTGAGATTCTTTTTCAAGGTTTTCTAGCTCTTTTTGTCGTTGTTGCTGTTGTTGTCGTTTGGCCTGTTGACTTGCTAATCGGGAAGTTAGGGACAGGTGTTCATCTTCCCCGAAAGCTTTGACCTGTTGATTGAGTTTCTCTAATTCTTGACTATTTTGGGCGATTTGTTCGGATAAATTGGCGATAGTCTCCGTTAAAAGCTGTTTTTCCCTTTCCCCAGCTTTAATTTGTTCTTTTACTTGCTGGCAGCGCTGCTGGAGATTTTGCCAATGGAGGACAATTTCCCATTGTTGTTTTTCTTGGACTTGGGCCTTGAGTTTTTGGTATTTTTCGGCTTTAATGCGATCGAGTGCTAATTTCTCCAGAGATTTTTGCAATTCTGTGGCAATAATTTGGCAGCGTTCTTCCCTTTCTTTAACCGAATCGATATTCTCCTTAGTTTTCTCAATTTTGCGGTCAAATTCGGCTACTCCTGCCAATTCGTCGATAATTTCCCGTCTTTCCTTAGCATTCATGCTGATAATTCGGGTTACGTCCCCCTGTAACACCACGTTGTACCCTTCGGGATAGATGCGTAAACGGTTTAATTGGTCGTGAAGTTCGCTAACCGTACAGGTTTCCCCATTGATATAGTAGGTAGAAGTATAGCTGCCACCCTTAGCCACTTTTAAGCGTCGGGAAACCGTCCAATCCCTACCGGTTGCGTCAGGAATATCGGCAATATCAAAAGTCACCGAAACACTCGCTTCCGAGCTATGACGTTGACTGTTATAGCTGTGATTGACTAAATCCGGTAATCTTTCGGCCCGCATTCCCTTGGAAGTAGCTAATCCCAAGCAAAATAACAATGCGTCGAGGATATTCGACTTTCCCGAACCATTTGGACCGGAAACCACCGTAAACCCCGGTAAAAAGGGTATAGGAGTTGTTCCCCCGAAGGATTTGAAGTGTGAGAGTTCGACCTTTTTGATGTAAACCATGGCGATAAGCAAAAAGTAGGAAAGCTATCAGCTTGAATCGATAAGGGATAACTCCGGTTTATCCTTGAAAATATCCTCAGACTTGACCGGAGATGAGTTTGATTAGTTGTGTAGTTGGAAAATTTTATGAGAACACCCTTACAGAAAAATATAGCTGATAGCTCCCTTAGATGGCTTGAATCCATTCTTTGACTTGGTATTCTGTCCAGATGCCATTTTGCCAGTAGGGATCCGCTTCGATTAATTCTCGCACTTCTGACTCGCTGGCTGCCTGATAGATTGCGAAAACTTGGCTTAAATCTGCCGTTGGTCCGATAGTAATGAGAATTCCCCGTTCTTTCTGTTGATTTAATCCCTCTAGATGTGCTTGACGATAGGGAGCGCGTTTTTCCAGCACGTTTTCACAATAACTACCCCAGACAACAAATTTCGGCATATTTGACCTGTACTCTCTTGATCTGTTGCTATTTTACGATCGAATCGTCAATCAGACTAAATCGATCTAGAAAAGTGGGGGAAGTACACAGATACTGTAGGATGCAGATAGTTGGGGGTGGTGATTCGGTAGTAGTGATGACGGTTTTATTAGTGGGATTAATCACAAACGGTTGACCACATTCTTTACATTGACGTTTGGGTTTTCCATTTATTTTTATTAATAAATATTTTGGCACTATTGAGAAAACGGGTTTCTGCGAGAAACTATTGAGAAAACGGGTTTCTTTGAGAAACCCGTTTTCTGCAAACGCCTATTTAGAAACCCATTTTCTGCAAACTCCTATTTAGGG
>NZ_JADEXI010000417.1:0-4146 GCF_015207185.1 Microcystis sp. LEGE 08355
GTGGGGGACAGCCAAAGGAATGACATTTTTAGATGGATAAGTAGCTGGTTATAATTAAATTAAAAATCGATTTTAGGTTCGATCCCCCCTGCCCCCCTTGATAAGGGGGGTGCCGATCCCCCCTTAGTCCCCCCTTGATAAGGGGGGTATCTGACAACTTTTAACGCCTACCTACTTAGATCATAATTGAATTAATTGGCTAATTTAAGCTTATTTTCCCATGGCTACTGGCGAATTACAAAATCTCGATAAAAATATTCAACGCTTGAAAGAACAATTAGCGGGAAAGCGAAACACTTTAGTCACAATCGGACCGGAAGAACAAGTTAGGATCAAGCAGCAGATGGAAGATTTACGCCGACTAATTCGGGATTTTGAACGAGAAAAATGGGATTTAGTCGCCAGCGAGAGTCAAGAAGCATCTTTTCCTGATGCCGAGGTAATGGTAGCAGAAATTGTCACAGAATTGACGGCAATTACCGCAGAACCACCCCCTGAACTTGCTTCTGTACACATCTTAGAATCATTAAACCAAATTCTGGCTAAACTCAATCAACCAGAGCGATCAGCAGCAGCCAAATTAAAAGCGGCTATATCTACTATACCGCCTTTTGTTTCCCTGACCTACGAGGCGGAATTAGATACTGAGTCAACTTTTAAGCGTTATTTTCCCACATTTAATCGTGTGATTGCAGGGGTGAAAAATCGTCTAAAAAAGTAAGTAATCCCTCTATCCCTAGTAATGTGGGCAAAAGTACGGTTAATTTTGTCGGGAGGGAAGATGAGTTAACCTTAATTCATCAGCAATTGCAAACAGAACAAGGGGTGATTGTTTGTGCAGTAGAAGGGTTAGGGGGAATAGGAAAAACCGCTTTAGCTTTGGAATATGCGAAACGATACCAACAGGAATACGCGGCACAATATTGGTTATCCTTGCGACTATCGGGTTTAGCAGAAGAAATAGTTAAATTAGCTGGTTCCTATCTATCTTTACCAGAAATATTGAAAAAAGAATCTTTAGAAAAACAAGTGAACTGGTATTGGCAAAATTGGCTACCTCAGCAGGGAAAATTATTATTAATTCTCGATGATGTCCCCAATATCGACAGAATTCCCGATCGAATGTTACCAAAAGATTCTAGGATTAAGATATTAGTCACCACTAGAGAAAGGTGTCTTAGTACGGAATTTAAGTCTATAGCTTTAGATGTTTTACCCTTGGATAAATGTGTAGAATTATTAACTAAAATTGTTGGTACTGCTAAAGTTGAGCAAGAAAAAGCTTTAGTAGAACAGATTTGTCACGAAATTTTAGGACGCTTAACCTTAGCAGTGGAGTTAGTGGGGGAATATTTAGCGAAAAATCGTCATTTAAAGTTTAGCCATTTACGCGATAAATTAAATTTAGCTCATACTGCTTTAACTAAGGAAAGAAACCACAAAGATTATGGACATTTAGGGGTAGCAGCCGCAATTAAAATCAGTTGGGATGATTTAAGTTCTGCTGTTCAAAAAGTGGCAATGCTGTTGAGTTTATTCGCACCAGTAGCTATTGCTTGGACGTTGCTAGAAGATACGGCAAAATCCACGGAAATTACCGAAAGTGAACTAGAAGAAGCGCGGGGACAATTGGATAATTCTCATCTGATGCAACCCGTGGATGAGGACTATTCTTTTTATCGGATTCATCCCCTCGTGAGAGAATTTTTTCAACAGCAATTACAGGCAATTCCTCAGATAAATTCTCTTTATCGATGCGCTTTTGTGGAAACTTTGTTAACCATTGCCGAAAATATCCCACCAACCCCCACAAGGGAGATTATTGCAGCGGTAACTCCCGCAATTCCCCATCTGCAACTTGTCAGTCAAACCATGTTAGATGATATTCCCAACCCGGAAGATAATTTAATTCAGGTGTTTCTTGGGGTAGCTTTGTTTTATAAGGGACAGGGAGAATATGATTTAGCAGCAGTTACCTTAACAAAATGTTGTGAAGAAATCCAATCTCGCTTAGGAGAAAACCATCCAATTGTTGCTGACATTCTCAATAATTTAGCAGTGTTATATGAATTCCAAGGCAGATACGCAGAAGGAGAACTGTTGTGTAAGCACTCCCTTTCTCTGATAAAACAGCGATTAGGAGAAAACAATCTCGATTTTGCTATTAGGCTCGATAATTTAGCGAGATTATACCGCTGTCAAGGCAAATACGCAGAAGCAGAATCGTTGTATAAGCACTCCCTTTCTCTGATAGAACAGCTATTAGGAGAAAACAATCTCTATTTTGCTAACATTCTCAATAATTTAGCAGAATTATACCTCAGCCAAGACAGATACATAGAAGCGGAACCCTTGTGTAAGAGATGCCTTTCTCTGATAGAACAGCTATTAGGAGAAAACAATCTATATTTTGCTACCAGTCTCAATAATTTAGCGGTATTATACTGCTGCCAAGGCAGATACGCAGAAGCGGAACCGTTGTATAAACGCTCCCTTTCTCTGATAGAACAGCTATTAGGAGAAAACAATCTCGATTTTGCTAACAGTCTCAATAATTTAGCGGGATTATACAAATACCAAGGCAGATACGCAGAAGCAGAATCGTTGTATAAGCGCTCCCTTTCTATGCGGGAACAGCTATTAGGAGAAAACCATCCCGATGTTGCTGCCAGTCTCAATAATTTAGCAGAATTATACAAATACCAAGGCAGATACGCAGAAGCGGAACCGTTGTATGTGAGAGCTATTGCTATTTATCAAGAAAGATTAGGAGAAAATCATCCCGATACCCAAAAAGTAATGCAAAATTTTATGATCCTGTTGTCGCGATTATCCGATAAATAATTACAGCAAAGATTCCCCGATGAGATAGTTAATCTCTTAAAAAGTATCAGGTAGGTAAAAAAATATATATCTCCTTCCCCGGTTTTACTGGGGAGCGCTCAGTTGCCGGGATATCCTAACCAAGCTTCTCAATCTTCTAGTTCAAAAAAATCGAATAAAGCTGCTGCCTTCCTTTAAATACGCGCAAACACGCACACTACAATAGTCCTATAGTCCTACTGCCAGTATGAAGCCATCTCAGGGGTTTGGGATTGTTTCGGATGGATGCTAATGGAACATTTTGCTAATATGGAATTGGATCAGAAGTGAAAGTTAACTGTTAATCGGAATGTTATTGTTCAGGAGAAAAATCATGAGTCTTACTATCTCTGATGAAATTTTATCCCTAACTCGGATGTCAGAATCTGAGCTAAAACAAGAAATTGCCATCATGCTTTTTCAAAAGGAAAAGCTGACGCTTGGACAGGCTAGTAATTTAGCAGAAATGAATCAATTTCAATTTCAAAATTTACTAGCAAGTCGCCAAATTCCTCTTCATTACGACCTTGAAGACTTAGATGCTGATGTCAAGACCTTAGGCAAACTAGGCAGATTATGATAGTGGTTAGTAATACCTCACCCATTAACAATTTAGCATCTGTCAATCAGCTAAATTTACTACAGCAACTCTACGAAAGCATCATTATTCCTGAAGCCGTTTATCGAGAACTGACTACCGTTCCCGTCGCCGGAAGTCAAGAAGTTCAAACCTTGTCTTGGTTCAAAAAACAAAATATAACCAATACAAAACTTGTCGAAAATCTTAATCTTGAAGTCGATAGAGGGGAGGCGGAAGCAATTACTCTTGCTCTTGAAATAAACGCCGAACTTCTGTTAATAGATGAACGTCTAGGTAGAATTGTTGCTTCACGTCTAGGGATTGAGTTTACCGGAGTATTAGGAGTTTTACTTGAAGCTAAAAGTAAGGGGTTAATTGCTCAAGTTAAACCATTACTTGACCATTTGCGTATTTCTGGATTTTGGATGAGAGAGCAACTGTATAATCAGGTTTTAAATCTAGCGGCTCTTCTCGTTTCTGTGTGGGAGTAAGAAGAATAGGGATAATTTTCCAGAAATATAGTCTTCAAAGCCTTGCCTAGCAAGACTCCTACGAATGATAAGCACTGATTATCACACCAAGTCGAGAAGAGCCATCTAGCTAATGAATAAAATGCGCTCTCATACTAAATCTGGTTATTAAAAACTGATTATTTAGGGCTTGCTGAATAAATCTAAAAACCTTGTTGGATAAGACTTTTAGAC
>NZ_JADEXI010000418.1:0-4141 GCF_015207185.1 Microcystis sp. LEGE 08355
CTTCACGATTCCATAAGTAAAAATTATCACACAAAGTCGAGAAGAACCGGATTTCTCGGTTTCTCGTCGGGGAGCATCTCACCTTACGACTCGCCTAAGCTCGGTTATCCCTTAAGGAATAGTGGTCAAGATCTGTTTATCGGAGCATCGGTTTTTGAGAATTGTCTATATGTTGGCCATTCATCCCATCCCTAAAAGCGAGGGACTTCTAGCGAGGGACGAATGCTGAGACTAAGTTAAATTCTTTTTCCCAAACTCACGCCCGCTAAACCAAAGGCTAACAGAGCAAGCAAGGAAGAAGGTTCGGGAACTTTGGTTGCTGCAAACTGAATCTCTGAGAAGCCAATGCGATTGTTCGCGCCGGGGTTATCGAATCCCCCAAAGTTACTCAGATTAGTAAATCTAACATTAGTCGCAGCGACTGAGGCAAAACTGAACGACTGTGGGGTCTGATTGGTACCTGGGAAACCAAAAGTTCCTTGCGTAAAGGACATAGGAGCGCCACTCAGGGTACTCCAAGTTGTTCCACCGTTGTTGGAGTATTCAATCGTCACACTTTTAATTCCCTGACGGGTAAGCTCGGCACTACCACCGCCAAGGTTCCAGAAAGTAAACCCAGATAGATTATAGCTACCATTGAGATTAAAAGTGATAGTACCTGAGGGAATTGTGGTGCCCTGCGTGTTAGTTAAAATACCTGACCGCCAAGAATTACCAATCAGCGACTCCCCGTGATCTCCCGTAAGACTCGGAGTGTTACCGGGCAGCCCTTGGCCGTTGACGGCATTGTTTAGACTCCATTGTGTTGATATGTTCGTTGAGGCAGTGACTCCAGGAATTAGAGTAGCAGCTTGGGCCTTTTGTGCCACACCCCACATTAAGCCGAAAGTGGTAGTGGATAAAACAAGGGTTTTGATAGTGAGTTTCACGGGAAAATCTCCTTAAAAGGCTAGGGACAGTCAAAAGGGTACAACGTACCCTCCCATATCATATTTTTTTTTTTTGCCAATGTCCACTACTTTTGATGTAGATTTTTTTTCCACGTTATGGTAAGGGAATCGGGGGACAGGTGGGGTCGTTTCATTCTCTCAAATGTCATTCTCTCAAGTCCTTATCTGGCAACGTTTTTAGTCGATTTCTCGGAAATACATAGCTGAAAATTTTTAAAAACGTCGTGCTTTGCTTACCTCATAAGCGATTAAAGGTAGCAAAAAAAGAATTAGATTCGGAGAATGAATCAGCCCTAGGGGGACAGGGGGAAAACTCCCATCTGATGGCGCAGTTAAGAAAGTCAGAAGCCAGAAATCGGGTGGGGAAGAAATTCTGTCTTCTGCCTTGATGGCGGGCAATCTGCCTACTGATGAGATTCTAGCCTCGTGGTTTTGCTATTGTCCCCATCCGAGAATAAATCATCGCTAAATAGATCATCAAGGGGCAGTTCTTCGTCAGAAGGTAAGGATTCTAGATTAGCCATTTCTTCATTATCCAACATACTGAAGAAATCTAGTTCTTCTTGGTCACTCGCAACAGAAGCAACATTTTGGCGGTTAGATGCAACTGTAGGGGTTTCTTCCGCAAAATAATCGAATAATTCGGGGTTATTGCTGTCATCGGTATCAGCAAATAAGTCATCGAGAAAATTTTGGTTATCAGCGAATTTTTCGGCATCGGTGGCTAATAAATCAGAGAAACTGGTGTCACTGCTAACGGTTTCTTGAATCTGACCGTAATTACCCGATAATTCTTCTAGGCTACCGATAGTTCTCGTTTCTTCCTCTAATGTTAAACTATTGAGAAATTCTATCTCAGCAGCGGACATCTCCCAGTCAGAGATTGCTGGTTCTGCCATGACGGGAAAATCTTCGCTCTCAGTCATTTCTGGAGAAACTAAGGTTTCTTCTGGGCTGTTTAAACCGTCAAATGTCTCCTCGAAAACGGAGGTTTCTAGGGGTGTTTCGGGGGCAAATTCTGTTTCCAATACTAGGTTTTCTTCGGTGATAAAACCATCAAAAGGATTCATCTCACTGCTGAATTCTGATTCGGAAACCGGCGTTTCTAGGGGCGTTTCAGTGGCAAATTCTGTTTCCAATACTAGGTTTTCTTCGGTGATAAAACCATCAAAAGGATTTATTTCTTCGGCACTGGGGCTATCGGGGAAATCATCCCAGGGTTCGACGATTTCAGTGGTTCGATCATCCACTACCGTTTGGCGGGCGTTTTGTAATTCTAACAGTTGGCTTTGATAACCCTGTTCTAGTTGTTGAATTTGCGACTGATAGCCCTTTTCTAATTCTAGAATCTGCTCCTGTTGACTTTGACGCAGGGCTTCCATTTCCCCTTGCTTCCCGTCTATGATCTCTTGTATTTGACTTTGATAGCTTTGGCGCAATTCCTCGATTTTAGCTTCGTATTCCTCTTGAAGTGGCTGAATTTGGGTTTTATCGGCGACTTCCACGGCTTGAGCGGCAGTGGCGCTGGCTGCCCCTTGTACACGTCCTTGGCTATCTTCTAACTCTTTTTGCAATTTAGCCACTTCTTCTCTATAGGTGGCTTCGATATTGCGAATCCGTTCTTCGGAGAGAGCGAGTTGTTTTAACTGTCCTTTGCTGTCTTTTAACTCCGCTTCGGTTTCACCTAAAGCCGTCCGAATTTTCTGATATTTTTGCCGTTCTTCCCTGATTTTTCCCTCTTGCAGGGCATATAAAGCCCCACCCCCGATCGCACCTCCACCGACAAAACCGATTAAAATATCGAAGATATTCATTATGGGATTCCTCCTCTAGGAAAATTTACTTTATAATATGCCCAATCTCAGAGGATAATTCACAAGGGGCAAATGTGGTCAGTGTTTTCCGCCGCTCTTTATGCTGATTGCTTTTGATTGTGGCAGCAATTATCAGAAAAAGAAAGCAAATATTCAGTTTTTTATCGGCAAATGTTCACCCTTAGGGCAGTTATCTCGATGGTGAGGTACAAAGTCTCTGGTTTTAGGGCGGGGTTAGTGACACCTCGTCTTTGTGAGAAACGCTTTCATCAGTGTTCGCCAAGACATTTCACTGAAGCTGCATTTCCCGATAAGCTTGATAAACGCCGCGCACGTTGTACCAATTGAGAAAAATGCGGGCAATTTCTAGGGCTAATTGCGGTTTACCTCGATCGATTAACCATTGTAACAGCGGGGAGAGGCTGCGTTCATTCAGGGTTCCTCCTAGGGAAAGTAAACCCCACAACAATCGATGAATCCAAGTCATTTGAATCATCATCCGCACTTCCCAGGTGGGATGTTTTTGATAAAAAAGCACTCCCATTCGTCCCCGTTGAATTTCCTTATCGATGAGATTGGGAATTTGAGCGAGATTAAAGGGGGGATGCCAATGATAACCGACGGCTTCTGGACATTTAATTAATTTTAGTCCCAATTGCTTCAATCTCACCCCTAATTCCAAGTCTTCCCAACCGTAGAGTTGAAACTGGGTATCAAATAATCCCGCCGCTAATAACCATTTTTTAGCGATCGCCACGTTGCCCGTGGCAAAATAGGCGGCGGAGAAATCGGTGATTTTATAGGGTTCACTGGTGGGATGCTCGAAGTTACAGGTATTAATGACGCTGCCGTAGGTAAATAAGCGATCGCTGCCGAGACTGGCTGCTCCAGCAGTTAAAGCGTCGGCATGGGCTTGCAAAAAATTTTCTGTCACTACCAGATCGCTATCGATAAAAATAATTGTATCACCACGAGCTTTTTCTACCCCCAGATTCCTAGCGAGCGCCGGTCCGCCGTGATCCTGTTGCCACAGTTGCAGATGGGGTAAATTTGCTTTGTGACTTTCTAGCCAAGCGATCGTCGCATCGGTAGAGCCATCATCGACAAGGACTATTTCGTAGTTTTCCACCTTATTATCGGTTAAACGCTGATTTTCTAGGGCTAGTAAACATTTTTTTAAGATTGCTTGGCGATTGTAGGTAGGGATGACAACACTGATCAGCACGGGCATTCGGGGGTCAAGATTACCGTTTTAGCTTACCAAATAACCTCGGTTCCTTGATTAGACCTCCTGCAAAAATCAACAATCTTCATTCAGGATTGAGGATTCAGGAGTCAGTTATCAGTTATCAGTTCACTGAGAAAACTCCCCACACC
>NZ_JADEXI010000419.1:0-4123 GCF_015207185.1 Microcystis sp. LEGE 08355
ATTTTGCATTATGCTATGGTGGGTTTTTCTATGCTTTTTTGGACTTTTCAAGGTCTAGCTTGCCTTGAAACCATTGCTAAATCTAGACTTTCCCTTTTAGCCAAACCAAACACTTTGGTCAATTATGCCTTTTTTCCCGAACAACGTTGATCTAATTTTTGTGTAGTTTTGTTGCAAAGTCAAAATTTTTTTGACAAAATGCCCGAATTGTGGTAAAGACGAAATGACGGGATTTAGCATCATCTCTATCTGTTCTACCTCACCCTTAAGATAACTGCTAGAGTTGTTTTTTCGGCTCTTCGGTTTGTGTTATGCAATGGACGGGGGTTATAAGGGATGGAACCCTTATATAGAAAGGCATTTAGCGATTTTTGTCAATTGTTTTTGCTCTAGAGCGAACTAATCAATTAAGTCTCTTGCCAGATAAGGATTTAGTCGATTTATGCCCCCCTATCGAACCATACCAAGTAACGAAGAACCGACTTTTTCAGCAAACCCTAAATAAGCTAAGACGTATTTAAACCGCTTATTCTTAGATTAGCCGAATCTCCCCCCCCTTGCCCCTCCAACCCCCCCGATGTCGGGGGGGCAGGGGGGGTTTGCCTTTTGCCTCGTCTCAACAAGCAATTTAAATTACGAACAGCTTAGTTGCGTCATTAGGATACTTCAATCGCGGTAAAATCGACACGCTGATATAAATCTGTCAGGGATATTTGAAAATCTAGAGAAAACAAAGTTAAAATCGCTTCTTGATCGTGATAATCCCGAAATGCCCAATGATCGCCTCTTTTATGAAATTGTTCTATATAATAACCATATTGATCGATTAAAATATATTCTTCAAAACTATCAAGAGAGCGATAAAATTTAAACTTATCACCCCGATTATAATCTTGAGTAGATTTTGATAAAACCTCGATAATAACCTGTGGATTGGTAATCGTATCGGTGCGTCCTCTTTCAAGAATTGGTTCCCCTTTAACGATCATAATATCGGGATAGGTGTACATATTATAGGCGGGTATGGCCAAGCGTAGATCGGTGATAAATATATCATAGGCTTGATTCTGGATAGTTAAGGGAAATCTTCTATAAAAATTTCCCGCAATGCGATTATGGTTAGGAGTTCCCCCAGTCATAATAATAATTTCTCCATCTCGATACTCGTGTCTGTCGGTGGCAGTTTCCTCTAGTTGAAAGTATTCTGCGACTGTGTAGCGTTTCTCAGTGGTTGCGACCATATTGCCCCCTTGAAAGCAAAGCTCTGTTTTTATGATAACCTGTTTTCTGAAAAGGTAAGTAGCTGGTTATAATTAAATTAAAAATGGATTTTAGGTTCGATCCCCCCTGCCCCCCTTGATAAGGGGGGTGTCTGATAATTTTTAACGCCTACCTACTTATACCAAATTTCTAAATCCATGACAGACATCCACGCTCGAATGCTTGCCAAACCTTCATTCGTTGTGACGCGAATAAAGAAAAATGGTATTACAATTATCGGTTTTAATCAGGTGCTGACTGCTGTATAAATATCGAGAGACCTGGTTAACCAAGTCTCTCGAAAGTGGGGGGGATTATTGTTGCTAATTTGCTAATCAGGTTGGGATAATTTGAGGATAGCGCTAGTGACTTTCATGCTTTCTTGATAAAGCACATCTTGGCCCCAACGCTGTAACTGTTTACCTAGCAAAGTTTCTGTTTTTTGGTCTTCCAGATGGGACACTTGTTCAACGCGGCAAGATTGGGCCCCTCCCGAAGCTTCCATCCGCATACAGCCGGTAGTTCCCGAACAAATTACCGTGCAACAATCAGCCTGAAGATTAGTAGAACTGAGTTTAATACTAATCAGATCTCCTTGTACTTCACCCCAATCGGCCACGGGAACACCGGCTAATTCCGCCTCAATTAAACGCTGGTCCTGACCGAGGAAGCTAATCCGATGAATAGCGTAATCTCCCGACCGGTGACTATATCCCACCGGTCGCCATTGTAACCGGCTGGCCATCCAACCGAGGAACATAAAAGCTTGGCAAGGATTGCCCTTTTCGTAATCAATAGTGATGCGATCGACTTCCAGAATAGCATCCCGGCGCTCCGGTGGATCAAAAGCCTCGGCGGTTAGTTCTTGCCAGGGGGCGAGACGACTCCAGTTCAGGTCAGCTAATGGTACATCTGTTGCTAATAAATCCCCCACTTGCAGCAGTTCCGTTTCCGGTTCCCGAAAAGTGCTGGAATCGACGATAATCGTATCACATTGACTGGCCAGACGCTTAAATAGTCCATATTCCGCATCGGGACTGGCTTTCCACCAGAGAAATTTGGGCAAACTGGGAATAGTTAACTCGGAAATAATGCCGCCAATTCGTTCCAAAGCTTCCGCTGTACCGCTTAAAGTAACGTATTCACAGCAAACTAAAGTGTTCTGACTACGTTTGTTAACGGGACAATAGGCAGAAACGGAGGCTTTTACCCCTTCATCGGCCTCGGCGGTGGGACAGAGGGTGATAATGCGACAGGGATTGGAGGCAGCGATCGCATCTGCGACCCCAATCGCATCCAAATCGGCGGCGTATTGACGATGATTAGCCCCGTCCTCGGCGTTTTTTTCCGCTTCCCAGGCCCCCCTTAACTGGGCGACAAATTCATCGCTAGAAAGCCCAGTTACTTCTAGTCCTAGCTCTTTCTGGGCGACTTTGATGGCGGCGTGAGTCCGCGGACCGGCAATACCATCAATCGGGCCGGTGTAATAGCCGAGAAGGGTTAACAATTCCTGTACCGCATCGGGTTCATAGACAATAAAGCTAAAGGTGGTGGCCCGGGTGGCGGCCATACCATCCTGATTATCATTATAGGATTGCCAGATATCGCGCAGTTCCTGCTCGATCACATCGATGGAAACATCTTTCGGTGCTTGCAGGGAGACAATGGGGGGGCTTTGGGTGGTCATGTCAGTTATCAGTTATCAGTTATCAGTTATCAGTTATCAGTGATTCAGTTACCAGTTATCAGTGATTCAGTTACCAGTTATCAGATGTGAGTTATCAGTTATCAGATGTGAGTTTTTAGTTTACTGTTTACTGCTCACTGATTACTGTTCACTGTATTAGAGTCGTCGCCAACGACGGCCATCGCGATTAAGGAGAAATTCCGCTTCTGTGGGTTCCCAGGTACCCGCTTCGTATTGGGGTACGGAGGCGGGATCGGCGGGAGCGTCCCAAGCGGCGAGAGCGGGAGTAACGATGCGCCATGCTTCTTCTACCTCATCAGAACGGGTAAATAGGGTTTGATCTCCTAGCATAGCGTCTAAAAGTAGCCGATTATAGGCATCAGCGCTGGCAACACCGAAGGAGGAACCATAACTAAAGTCCATTTCTACCGTGCGCGTGCGTAATTCCGACCCCGGCATTTTTGCCTCAAAACGGAGGGCAATACCTTCGTTAGGCTGAATCCGCAGGCTCAGTACATTTGCATTAGTTTGTTGGGCCGCCGATTGGAAGATTAATAACGGCACATGGCGGAATTGGATGGCAATCTCGGAAACTTTTTTGGGCAGACGTTTACCGGTACGCAGATAGAAGGGGACACCTTGCCAACGCCAGTTATCGACGATTAATTTCATGGCCACATAGGTGGGAGTGGTCGATTCGGGATTAACCCCCGGTTCTTCCCGATAGCCCGGAATGGGTTTTCCTTTCATCCAACCGGCTTTATACTGGCCGCGGATGGCGGATTTTTCTAGGTTATTAATATCGGCCAGGTGAGTCGCTTGCAGGACTTTGACTTTTTCGCCGCGGACACTATCAGCGTTAATAGCGTTGGGTGCTTCCATCGCCGTCAAGCAGAATAACTGCATCAGGTGATTTTGCACCATATCGCGCAAAGCTCCCGATTTTTCGTAATATCCGGCCCGCTCCTCCACTCCCACGGTTTCGGCCACGGTAATCTGGACGTGATCGATAAATTGACGATTCCAGAGGGGTTCAAAGATAGCGTTAGCAAATCGGAACACCAATAAGTTTTGGACGGTTTCCTTGCCTAAATAGTGGTCAATGCGATAAACTTGGTTCTCCTGACAAACCTCTTGTACGACTCGATTGAGAACTTGGGCAGAACTGAGGTCTTT
>NZ_JADEXI010000420.1:0-4119 GCF_015207185.1 Microcystis sp. LEGE 08355
CCCCAGATCCGCCTCGGGATCGGGCCATCGGGGACTTCTCAACAGAGTTAATCGCAGTTGCTGGTTAGTAGCATCATAGCCATATTTATTATTATTTAAAAGACTAACCCCATAGTTTGCCTCTGTATCGGTTAAATCTGCCCATTTATGCCCGTAAACTTCCCATTTTGGTGATTCTGGTTCGTGGTAACGCTTGATCGCACCACAGGCAATTTCATAGGTGGTAAAATCGCTGTTTAGCGTAAGAGGAAAAGCGGTTTTTACTAAAGTATGTTCCTGCTGCCAATTAACAATAGTTTTAATCTGGAGAATAGGAGAATCTTTTTCTAAGATATAATCTTGACAAAATTCCGAATCAGCTAAACTTCTGATCACGCGAATCTGCCAGCGCAAGGAACCATATTCTAAGCATTCGATCGATTTTAATACTGTTTTAGGTAAGGGATATTGTTGATAATTCGGATCGATATTCCAAGCGTCCCAATATTGTCCTTGATCTTTAAATGCCTGTAATTGATTACCGGCAGCTTGCAGGATTTCTTTTTGATTAATTACATCAAATATACTATCTATATCCCCCGTTTCTGAGTTAATAGTAACTTTAACCAAGCCATTATCTAAAATCAATTGGCAGTTAATTAAATTTTGCTCGGCTGCTTGCTGATTGGGAACTAACCAAAATAACTTATAACCCACAGAAGGAATATTTTCAGCGAGAAATAATAGCTGATTGTCGTGGGATAATTGCGAGGTACAGAGACAATTATTTAAGCCATAAACTGAACAATTTACAGATTCTATAGGTAAAGAGATAACCTGGGTTCTTTCCCAGTTAAGAGAATTAAAAACTAGAAAAGGTTTTGCTTGGGGATGGGGGGGATTAGGTAAATTAATTTGAGGGGCAATTGCCTGTAAAGCTTGATGTAAAA
This sequence comes from Microcystis sp. LEGE 08355, assembly GCF_015207185.1. Taxonomy (NCBI): domain Bacteria; kingdom Bacillati; phylum Cyanobacteriota; class Cyanophyceae; order Chroococcales; family Microcystaceae; genus Microcystis; species Microcystis sp. LEGE 08355. Next base: position 930 of record NZ_JADEXI010000420.1, read on the forward strand.
TTGCTTCACCTGTGCTGATAACTTGCCGCCATAACTGATTGGCATCCCTAAACACTTCGGGTATAGAAGTACCAGGCAGTATATCATGAAACTGATTTAATAAAACCTTTTTCCAGGCGGATTCTATCTCGACTTTCGGATAGGGAATCTCTAGTAAAATATTAGCCAGAGAAGACCATAATTCTCCTTGATACAAGAGGATTTCACAGTAACGATTATAGGCTTTTTGATCAGCGTGGGTGGTATAACAACCGCGATGGAATTCTAGATATAATTCATCATCCCAGATAGGAAGATTACTTGTCTCCAGGCTGTCCAGATAAGTTGTTGCTTGGCTAAATTTTAGCTGGGGGAAAAAAGGGGATTTTTGCCAACGTTGGGCCACCTCTAACATATCACGAGTCGGACCGCCGCCATGGTCGCCAACACCGGGCAACCAAAAAATATCTTTTAAGCCGGTTTGCCGTTCCCAATTGAGAGCATGATCGGTCATAATAATTGGGTTAGTATCCATAACTCCGGCAACATTGGGAGGAGACATGAGGGAAAGAATTTTACTACCATCGGGAGATTGCCACCAGAAAAAACCGTGGGGAAATTTAGTCGTATCATTCCAATGCAGTTTCCCGGTTATAAAATATTTGATGCCAAAGGATTTAAGAATTTGCGGCAATTGGTAGGGAAACCCAAAGGTATCCGGCAGCCAAGCAGTTTTAGTGATTTGTCCAAATTTTTCTTGAAAATATTTTTGTCCATAAAGCAGCTGTCGAAATAGGGATTCCCCGGAGATTAAATTGACTTCTGGTTCTACCCACATTCCGCCCAAAAGTTCCCAGGATTGCCCTTTATCTGCCTCTATAATTGCTTGAAACAGGTCAGGATGATGTTTTTCTATCCATTCGTAAATTAGGGGGCTAGAATGACCAAATATGAGGGCGGGAAAATCTTTTTGGAGGTTTAAAACCGAGATAAAAGTGTTTTGTGCCACTTGCCAAGTTTCTGCCAACGGCCACAACCAAGCCAGATCCAAATGTGCGTGGCCGAGAAGATGAAAACTGCGTTCTTTGAGAGGTTGAGCGAGGGGTTGTAGGGATTGACGAATTGATTCTAGGGAGCGATTAAATTTATCTTTGTTGGTGACATTATCCCAGTCAATATTATCGAGAGTAGCGGTAAAATCCGCTAAGTTTTCAGGATAAAAAGTTTGTAGATAATTATGGAGAATGGTCAATTCATCAGCAACAAAACTAGGATCGATCGCTTGGCTATATTCATAGATTAACTGCGATTTCATCAAACCACCAATATCATGATTGGGACTGACTAAACGGAGAGTAACAAGAATTTCTTGACCAGTAGAGACCGAGTTAGAAAGTAAAATGCGCGTGGAAGAATCAAAGAGGTCTCCTGCTTGGATCAATTGATTATTAATATAAATTTTGACATCTTCGGCCCACCAAGTTAGGATTAATCTCAGTTCCATTCCCTCTAAAGGATAACCGGCTAAATGTTCGGGGACAATAATTTTTTGAGTTAGATATTGGATTTGTCTGCCAGCCGGCCAAATAATGTATTGTTTTTCATTGAGGGTGACGGGTTGAATTGGTTTTCCCGCTGCTGTAGCGATCCACCAATTGTTCTGAACATCCCTGCGGGTGAGGTGAGACAGTTTAGCGATGTTGTCGAGGGGAGACATGAGCCAACAAATAAGTTAATTTTGACGATTTTAAGCGATCGATGCCTAATCGGGCTAGGGGATAACTTCTGTTAACGCCATAGTGCTGAAGACTTACTTAATCTCATCCTTCAACGGTTTATTGAGAATGAGCAGGGAAGAGAAAGCCCGTGATGAGGATTGAACTCATGACCTCACCCTTACCAAGGGTGTGCTCTACCACTGAGCTACACGGGCATTGATCGTGGTGGGCCGGGCCGGATTCGAACCAGCGTAGGCGTAGCCAACGGATTTACAGTCCGCCCCCATTAACCACTCGGGCACCGACCCATTAATTCCACGATTAACAATCATAGCACCCTTAGCTAAAACACACAAGTGTTTAGGGAAAAAATTTTTGAGCCATAAAATAACTCCCGTTAAAGCCATGGCTTTAACGGGAGTTTTCTGACGATCTGGAGAGAGATTACTTCAAAGCAGCTTCTTCTTGGTGGGTGAGGATCACACAGTCAGAGGTAGGATAGGCGACGCAGGTGAGGACATAACCCGCTTCAATTTGATCGTCATCTAAGAAGGATTGATCGGATTGATCGACACTACCAGATTCAAGTTTACCTGCACAGGTGGAGCAAGCTCCTGCGCGGCAGGAATAAGGTAAGTCCAGTCCTTGCTCTTCAGCTACATCGAGAATGTACTCATCATCGGGAACCTCAATTGTATGATCGCCATCGGGTGTTTTTAGGGTGACTTTATAAGTTGCCATCGGTTGTTCCTCTTAATTAAATGCTAGTGAAAGCGGCAGTCTCTACAATTGCCTCTCGCTCGTCCTCAGAGTGAACGATTGGAGCGAGTTTCATTTCTGATACTACGGGAAAATCTCCCTGACTCAGCCTTGCATTAGTAATGACAGTCTTAAATAAACTTAAAATAAAATTTACTTATAGATCTAACCCAGAATTCTTGACGCTCCTTGCTCGATCTCTAGATAATTTCATCGATCTACAATCTAGCTAAACTAACCAATACTAAGCATTTGGAGCCATAATGTTCATTGTTCTTTTAGTCTTAAGCCGATTTTTGTTAAACATTAATTTAACTTATAGTTAAGATAGATGTCGATGAATTGTCTTTAACCCAGCCAAGAAATTGCTTTTCGGTACTACTGCCGCTAACACATCTAGGGAAACTATGAAAAAAGATATTGACAATCAAACTAATAAATGATATGGGGGGATAAATCCGCTGTTGCCAAGGCTACCACCCGTTGTAACGGATGGCTAACCCTCCCTGACGATTTCTTGGTTTTCGGATTGTCAGTTTTCAAGGATATGGTTCACTGATTACCGGTCACTAATTAAGGCTGGCTGAATAAAGCTAAAAACCTTGTTGGGTAAGACTTTTAGACCTTTTGTCAATCAAAAAGTACTGGATATGGGAGTGAGCGGGGGGAAATTTAGGCACTTTTTCCCTGAAAATTAGGTAATTGGCCACCTCAAAACTGGTAAAACCCTACAC
>NZ_JADEXI010000421.1:0-4111 GCF_015207185.1 Microcystis sp. LEGE 08355
ATCAGTTATCAGTTATCAGTTATCAGTTATCAGTTATCAGTTATCAGTTATCAGTTATCAGTTATCAGTTATCAGTTATCAGTTATCAGTTATCAGTTATCAGTTATCAGTTATCAGTTATCAGTTACCAGTTATCAGTTATCAGTTACCAGTTATCAGATTTGAGTTTTAAGTTCACTGATTACTGTTTACTGTTTACTGATCACTGAAAAAAAGCTCCCCACTGATTACTGTTTACTGATTACTGATCACTGAATATAACTAACCAGAAAGTTTTTGATCTAAGATTTGGCTAGTTAATTTAGGATCGGCTTTACCGCCGCTTTTTTTCATGACTTGACCAACAAAAAATCCCTTAAGATTGGTTTTACCCGCCCGGAATTTTTCTAACTCGCTTGGATGGGCGGCGATAATTTCCTCGATCAGTTTTTCGATCGCAGAAGTGTCAGAAATTTGTATTAATCCTTTCTTTTCCACCAGTGCTTTGGGTGAACCGCCTTCGGTGAGAAGTTCTGGTAAAATTTCCTTAGCAATTTTGCCACTAATTGTTCCGGTTTCAATCAGTTTAACTAATTCAGCTAAGTCTGACGCTTGCAGGGCAATTTCTGTGATCGTCAGCTTATTATTATTCAAATAAGCGGCGATATCTTGACTGATCCAGTTAGCGACTAATTTCGCATTTGCCCCCGCAATTACAGCAGTTTCAAAATATTCGGCCACGGTGCGATCATCGGTTAAAACCCTGGCATCGTAGGCGGAAAGACCAAATTCTTCTTCATAACGACGACGTTTACGAGCGGGTAATTCCGGTAATTCTTCCGCCCAAGCTTTTAACTGTTCGGGGGAGACTTCTAGGGGGGGTAAATCCGGTTCGGGAAAATAGCGATAATCGCTAGAACCTTCTTTTTTCCGCATACTAATCGTCCGCTGAGTAGCTTCTTCCCAAAGACGGGTTTCTTGTACGATCAATTCCCCATTTTTTATCGCTTCAATTTGTCGATCAATCTCGTATTCTATGGCTTTTTGGATAGCACTAAAGGAGTTCATATTTTTAATTTCTACCTTAGTCCCAAACTTTTTAGTGCCTTTTTTGCGAACGGAAATATTGACATCGCAGCGCAGGGAACCTTCCTGCATATTACCGTCACTGATGCCGAGATAACGCACTAAACGCCGCAATTCTTGGGCATATTCCGCCGCTTCGGCCCCGGTGCGTAAATCCGGTTCCGAGACAATTTCCAATAATGGTACACCTGTACGATTAAAATCCACGAGGGAATGGGTGGAACCGGAGAGACGTTCGCTGCCCGCATGAACCAGTTTTCCCGCGTCTTCTTCCATGTGCAGACGGGTAATGCCGATAATTTTGCGGCTAACTTCCTTAGTTTTTTTATCGACGATCTCGATTTCTAGTTGACCCTGTTCGACAATAGGGAGATCATACTGAGAAATTTGATAATTTTTCGGCAGGTCGGGATAAAAATACTGTTTGCGATCAAATTTGCTATGAGGTGTGATTTTACCATCGATAGCTAATCCCAGTTTAACAGCACTGGCCAGGACTTCTTGGTTAAGGACGGGTAATACCCCCGGATAACCCAAACAGACGGGACAGACGTTAGTATTGGGGGGACTATCGAAGTTGGTAGGACAGGAACAAAATATCTTGCTTTTGGTGTTGAGTTGACAGTGGGTTTCTAAACCGATAATTGCTTCGTATTCAGTGGCAGACATATTTTCTCGCTCTAGCCGACACAGGAATGATCTGTTTAATCATTATAGTCGCGATTCTGGAGCATTCCCTCCCTTCATAAAACTTAATACTGTAGTTACTAATCACTTTATGCACCTTTAAGTAGGTGGGTGGAATTAAATATAAAATGAACGTAGGTTGGGTTGAAGCATGAAACCCAACGCCCGCTCATGTTACGCTACCGCTAACCCATCCTACAAATAATTGTGCCTACCTACTTAATATAGCTCAAAAAAGATAATTTATTCAACTAATGTCCGCCATTATTTTTAATAATATCAAAGGCATAAGACAGGGAAACTTATCGATAATTTTTCACCGATAAACCTAACTTTTCTAGTATCGACCACCGACCACCGAAAACCAAAACTTCCCACCTCACCGTTAAGATAACCGACATAAATCGTAGCAAAAATTAACTTCTAGAGACGGGATATTTGCTTAGTATAGAAACAGAGAGATTATGTCCAAGAACTGACCCCATAACCAGCCAAAAGCAATATAAGCGGGGAAAGTGAGCATTTTCTAGGCAAATATTGCCTTAGTAAGTAGGTGGATGGAATTAAATATAAGATGAACGTAGGTTGGGTTGAAGCATGAAACCCAACGCCCGCTCATGTTACGCTACCGCTAACCCATCCTACAAATAATTGTGCCTCCCTGCTTAATTGACGATTTTTAATTTTTACTTGATTTTATGTCTTTAACTCTCTCAGAACAACTCAAACGAGAACAATTATCCTATCCCCAAACTCTCCTCCATCATCTGCAAAGGTTACGGCATTTTGTGACAGTAGAAGGAGAGGAGAAATTGCAGCAGTGGAAAAACCTGATTGAAAAGGATAATTTTGAACCTAGCACCCGTAATTTAGCCTATTATCTCGCCCTGAGACAAGAAGATATCCGGGATTTACAATTAGCTTTAATGCCCTGGGGATTATCTTCCCTAGGCCGGATTGAATCGAAAGTTTTACCGACCCTCGATGCCGTAATTGCCACTTTAGGGGCGGTTTGTCATCAAGAATCCTCATTATTACCCAAACATCCCCCTTTAGAGGCATTTTTCCAAGGAGATCAACTTTTAGCCTCCCATAGTGCCGAAGTTTTCGGTCTGCCTTCCCCCCGGCGTCGGGTGCGAATTATGGTGACAATGCCGACGGAAGCGGCAACCGACCCCGATTTTATCGCTCAATTACTGCGTTGCGGGATGGACTGTATTCGCATTAATTGCGCCCATGATGGACCCAAAGAGTGGCAGGGAATGATCGACAATCTGCGCGAGGCGGTCAAAAATCCCGAAAATTTAGTCAATGGACATACCTGTAAGGTTTATATGGACTTAGCCGGCCCAAAAATCCGTTTAGAACAGATTTTAGCCCCCCAGTCCCAAACCAGACTATATCAAGGGGATTTTCTCCTCTTAACCACCCAACCGCCCCATACTGCCCATCCTCAGTATTTTCAGGCTAATTGTTCCCAACCGGAAATTATTCCCCAAATTCCCGTCGGGGCGAAAGTTTGGATTGATGATGGTCATATTGGGGCTGAAGTTATTGCCATAATGCCGGAAGGTCTTTTACTAAAAATTACCCACGCTAGGGAGAAAGGGGAAAAACTCAAAGCAGATAAAGGCCTAAATTTCCCCGATACCGTCTTAAATATCGATCCTTTGACCGCAAAAGACCGGCAAGATTTAGATTTTATTGCCGAAAATGCCGATATTATCGGTTACTCTTTTGTACAAAAAGCCAGCGATATCGAGACACTACAGCTAGAGTTACAAAGTCGTTTGGGGGATGCTTGGCGACAAAAAGCAATCGTGGCCAAAATAGAAACACCTTTAGCCGTGAAAAATCTTCCCGAATTAATCATCCATGCCGCCGGTAAACAACCTTTTGGGGTGATGATTGCCCGGGGTGATTTGGCTGTAGAAATTGGCTATCAAAGACTAGCAGAAATTCAAGAGGAAATTCTCTGGTTATGCGAAGCGGCCCATATTCCGGTAATTTGGGCCACCCAAGTCCTAGAAAATCTGGTCAAGAAAAGTATTCCTTCCCGGGCCGAGATTACCGATGCCGCTATGGCCGAAAGGGCCGAATGTGTCATGCTTAATAAGGGGGAATATATCCGGGAAGCGGTGACAATTCTCGATGATGTTTTACAAAGAATGCAGACCCACCAAGCTAAAAAAACGCCCCAATTACGCGCTCTCCATTCTTGGGTTTAAGCAGTTTCAGTTATCAGTTATCAGTTATCAGTTATCAGTTATCAGTTATCAGTTATCAGTTATCAGTTATCAGTTATCAGTTATCAGTTATCAGTTATCAGTTATCAGTTATCAGTTATCAGTTATCAGTT
>NZ_JADEXI010000422.1:0-4076 GCF_015207185.1 Microcystis sp. LEGE 08355
CTCCAATGGTCAGCACTTTTTGAGGGGAAAAAAGTCTAAAAGCCTTATCCAACAAGGTTTTTAGATTTATTCAGCCAGCCCTGGCTAGGAAAGGCCTTTAGGCTGAGATATTTTCTGTCAGCAGGATATTTATGCCATGTTAGTCACAATTTTAGTTAAACTGGCTAAATATACTCGGAAATATCCTCTTGACAATCATCGGCTAAGTATGATAGGGCGCGGAAGCGTAAACCGACTAATTGTTCGTAGAGAGGATTTAACTTGCACAGAGGCGGAATATGGACTAATTTATGACCAAAAAGCACGATATCGCGTTCAAAAGGACATTGAGGCGGCACCATTTTGCAGATAAACCGGGCCAGGCGCGGATCGTGCATTTCTACCCCATCTAACCAATCTTTGAGGGGATGCAGCAGATCTGGGTGGGGATGTTCGGCACTGATAAACTCGGATTTCTGCGCTTCCGTGGTAATTTCGGGAATTTCACAGACAGTATGTTCTAAAGCTGACAAGGCCTCGATTTCTAACCCGAAAGCATCCCGATAACTATGCAGTAATGCCGCTTCTGCGGGGGAATAAATGCCATCGGCGATTGCTACCATGACCGCCGTGCGGAGGAAGTTTTCTGATATTTTGGGGTCATGACCGAAACTTGCGGCCAATTCTTCGGGACTAATCGATTGATAGAGAACGTGGTCGTCATCTAATTCTAATTCGTGAGCGAAACGGGCGATCGATTCCTGTTCGCTGGTGCTATAATCCCCATCACACCAAGCAATTGTCAGTAATCCCCGTAACCAGTCCCTAACTTGTTCGTTAGTGTAGCGGTATTGAACAGAGCTAACCATAGGTATTGCTAAAACTGATTTCTAGTTTCTCAATTTAATTCTACCCATCGCCCCCGGATTCTAGTGGCCCCCGTTCATATCATTTAACTATAGCCAATAACCCCATGGTCAGCTAGGAAGTTTTCGTTTTTCAGCTGGCATAATCGGGCAATTTTCGCCCCTAGGAGCAGGGGTAGGGGGTTGGCGCTCCTTGTCCCTTCCCCACCCGCGTCAGTCCTAGTGAAAAGGCGGATTCCTGGGATTAACGTCCAATACCGAGGTAACGGAAACCAGCTGCTGTCACCACCGCGGGATCGAGGAAATTGCGACCATCAATTAACACGGGTTCGCGCATGGTTTTAACCATTTTGCCGTAGTCAAGACGGAGGAATTCTTGCCATTCCGTCACCACCACCAAAGCGTCACAACCATCGGCTAATCTTTCTGGATCCGATTCGATAATCACACCACTGAGACCGTGACTTAAACCACTTTGGGAAACGATCGGATCATAGGCTTTTACCTTAGCACCTAAACGATTTAACTGTTCGATCATGGTTAAAGCCGGAGCATCGCGCATATCATCGGTATCGGGTTTAAAAGTTAATCCCAACAAACCGACGGTTTTACCCTTGAGGATTTTTAATTCCTGTTGCAGTTTTTCGATCGCAATTGTCCGTTGACGTTTGTTAACATTGATAGCGGCGTTAAGTAATTCCGTTTCGTAACCGTAGTCTTCTGCGGTATGCACCAAAGCTGACACATCTTTGGGGAAACAGGAACCCCCCCAACCGATCCCGGCCGAGAGGAATTTGCTACCGATACGGGAATCTAAACCGATACCTTTAGCCACTTGGGTGACATCGGCTCCGACGCGATCGCAGATGTTAGCTACTTCGTTAATAAAGCTAATTTTGGTGGCTAGGAAGGCATTAGCGGCGTATTTAATCATTTCCGCCGAACTGAGATCCGTAACCACCACGGGAACGGGAGGCAAGGAGGTATCTTCAGAGAATTGACGTTCAACCAAAGGCGCGTACAATTGCTTCATCATTTCGATGGCTTTCGGGTTATTACTGCCTAAAACAATGCGATCGGGGTTAAAAGTATCATAAACCGCCGAACCTTCCCGTAAAAATTCGGGATTGCTGACCACATCGAATTCCGCTTCGATGCGTTCTATTGTACTAATACTTCCAGCAGCCACGAGATTTTTTTGTCTCTCGGCCACGCCATCGAGGACGATCATCCGTACCCAATCCCCAGAACCGATGGGAACGGTAGATTTATTGACGATTACTTTATAACCACCGTTGAGATGGGCCCCAATACCCCGGGCCACTGCTTCCACATAACGGGTGTCACTTTCCCCCGTCGGTAGTGCAGGTGTACCAACAGCGATAAAGAGGATTTCGCCGTGTTTAACTCCCGCTTCTAGATCCGTGGAAAATTCCAGATTGCCGGAGGCTGCCGAAGACTGCATTAATTCCGATAACCCCGGTTCATAGATGGGGGATTGTCCCGATTTCATCAATTTGACTTTTTCTTCATTGTTATCAATACAGATAACATGATGGCCGATATGTGCTAGGCAAACCCCAGTGACTAAACCCACATAACCCGTTCCGATAACACAAACACGCATGATAATCACTCCAGTGACAATTAAGTTAAATTTATTGATTAGGGATTAGCTTAGACGAGAACGGAAATCCTCGATCGTCATTTTTAAACCCTGATTTAGAGGAATAGTTGGACTCCAATCCAGATAGGTTTTAGCACGAGTGATATCCGGTTGTCGTTGCTTGGGATCATCTTCCGGCAGTGGTTGATAGACCAATTCGGCCTCGGGATTAATCATGCCTTGGATCACTTGCGCTAATTCCAGAATTGTGTATTCATCGGGATTGCCGAGATTAACCGGCCCGATCAAGTCCCCATTCATCAAACGCATTAACCCTTCCACCAGGTCAGAAACATAGCAAAAACTGCGGGTTTGGGAACCTTCACCATAAACCGTCAGGGGTTCACCGCGCAAAGCTTGCACGACGAAATTACTCACCACTCGACCATCGTTTTCCAGCATTCGCGGGCCGTAGGTGTTGAAAATCCGGGCCACCCGGATATCGACTTTATGCTCCCGATAATACTCAAAAGCCAAGGTTTCCGCCACCCGTTTACCCTCGTCATAACAGGAACGCGGTCCGATGCAGTTGACATTGCCTCGATATTCTTCCGTTTGCGGATGCACATCGGGATCGCCATAGACTTCCGAGGTGGAAGCGAGCAAAAATCGCGCTTTTACCCGTTTAGCTAACCCCAGCATATACATAGTCCCTAAAACATTGGTTTTAATCGTTTTTACGGGGTTATATTGATAGTGGATTGGGGAAGCAGGACAGGCCAGGTGATAAATCTGATCGACTTCTAGACGGATCGGCTCGGTGATATCGTGACGAATTAGCTCAAAATAAGGATTTCCTAGCCATTTAACGATATTTCTGCGCGTCCCTGTGTAGAAGTTATCCAGACAGACCACTTCATGACCCTGTTCCATCAAGCGATCGATTAGATGGGAACCGATAAAACCCGCACCACCCGTAACTAGGATTCTCATGTAATCGCACAGTGAACATATAAAATTATTCTTAAAATACCCTTAGGCTGGTTTTTTGGCAAATATTTTTTTTGACGGGGTGTTAAGGATCGGTTATCAGCGATCAGTGATCAGCGATCGCCGATTCAAGGCTAATGGCTGAATAATAGACCTCTTGTAAAAATCAAAAATTGTTGTTAGGGTTAGGAGTCGGTCGTCGGTCGTCAGGATAATTAAGAATGAATAATAATCAATTAAATGGTCTATTTAAGAATTTTATGCAATTTAATCCTTATTTTTACCGTTTTTGAACCCTCAAAAATTAATTATGCAAGAGGTTTAATGAATCCGGTCATCCTTAAAAAATGTAACAATTTTCGTAGTCATCCCTACAGAGTTTTATATTGTCCAATCTTGTCGGCGTAAATTAGGGATTTGAGAGAAATCACGATAATTGCGTGTTACTAAAATACTGTTTGGCTCTTCGTTACTCTTTATGCTAAATCAACAGACAAGATGCCAAGACAACATACTTCTAACCCAAAAATTCCGAAAGTTTCTAAAGCCATAGCCTCTCCGTTTTATTAGTTTAAGTTTATTGTTGATTCCCTCGACCACCCCATTCGTTGTCCTTCGCTCGAAATAACTAATGA
>NZ_JADEXI010000423.1:0-4068 GCF_015207185.1 Microcystis sp. LEGE 08355
GAAGAATAAATAGAAATAATCTCCTGTCTCGGAGTCTCCTGTCTCGGAGTCTCCTAACCAAGCACGACAATTTTTGATTTTCGCAAGAGATCTAATAATCAGTTGATTTAGTCGGCCGATGAAGTTAAGATGTACTAGGTTGAACACAAATGAACTAAAGTACAAATTATCTTAACCCAAGGATAGGAAAATAGATCATGACTAACCTCGAATCCCTTACTCAAGCGCAACAGGAGTTGTACGACTGGCTAATTGAGTACATTCGCACTACTCAGCACGCCCCTTCCATCCGGCAAATGATGCGAGCAATGAATTTACGCTCTCCCGCACCGATTCAAAGCCGTTTAGAACGTTTACGCACCAAAGGCTATATTGATTGGACAGAAGGAAAAGCACGCACCCTGCGGATTCTCAAACAACCAGTGCAAGGTTTACCAGTTCTAGGTGTGATCGCAGCTGGTGGTTTAGTGGAACCCTTCACCGATGTGGAAGAAAAACTCGATCTTTCTAACCTGTTGCAACGCAGCCAAGACTGTTATGCTCTGCGCGTTTCCGGAGACAGTATGATCGAGGATCATATTGCCGATGGGGATCTGGTGATCATGCGTTCTCTCACGGGTAATGAAGCGGTGTCCAATGGGGAAATCGTCGCCGCTAGAGTCGAAGGCCACGGCACTACTTTAAAACGTTTCTACCAAGAAGGCGAAATCATCACTCTCCAACCCTCCAATCAAAAATATCAACCAATTACAGCCAATACTGAACAAGTACAAGTGCAAGGGGTTTTGGTTGGTGTTTGGCGCGGTTATTAGCCAAAACTGGGGCGCACTTAAGCGCCCCGATCATTTTTCCTCTCCTTGCTCCAGGAAAAGAATCGGGTGGGCCAACAAGGATAATAGAACGGAATCGAATATCTGTTTTCTTAGTTGCCAGGTGTCACCGTGTTCTAGATGTGCCATCCAGCTAGTCAGCGGTCGTTCTACATCTTGCCATTCAATTGTACCGATCGCATAATCTTGTTGCAATCGTCTAAGTCTTCTCCTACCCCGATGAAGGTTACTATTCCTGACACGAACTCGGTCGGGTAGAATACGAAAACCGAGGAAACTAGCACCGTATTTAGTGGCAAAAAGTTGACTTTCGGTCGCAACGCGCTCGCTACGCGAGATCGGGTGAATTTTCAGCTAATTCTTTCATTGCCTTAATAAAATTTAACATTAATGCCATTTTCTCAAAAAAATCGACCCGCCTAAGGGCGGGAAAGAAAAAAAAAAGAAAAAATAGGGAATGAGGGTAAAAAGGGAAAAAAAGGGGAAAAGGGTTACAGAGTCCTCCCGGCACCGCACACCACGCGAAAACCGACGTTGAAGTTGCCGTCGCGGCGGCTGCCGCTGAGGCGGAAAGCGGAACGGCAGAAATTCGGACTGAAGTACCAAGAACCGCCCCGCAATAGAGAACGATTATCATCCCCATTTTTTATCCAGACACTGCCATCCGTCGGCGCACCCTCATAATTATCGTGCCAGGTATCGGCGCACCATTCCAAGACATTACCGTGCATATCGTAGAGTCCGAAGGCATTGGGGGGAAATTGTCCCACGGGAGTCGTTTCTTCTCGATATTCTCCCTTCGCTTCTTCTGCGTAGGTATTACTGGCATTGTAGTTAGCCAATTCCCCCGTAATGGTTTCCCCAAAGTAGAATGGGGTGGTGGTTCCAGCACGACAAGCGTATTCCCATTCCGCTTCACTCGGTAGTCGGTATTCCCGAACCGTTAGTTTTGATAATCTCGCACAGAATTCGATCGCATCGTACCAGTTGACTTGTTCCACGGGACGGCGATCGCTATCGAGACGGTCTTTAAAATGGGCCGGGTTGAGATCAAGGTCTTTTTCTACTTTTAAATCCGTGCGAGAGGCGATCGCTTTCCACTGGGCCTGGGTGATGGGGTATTTACCCATAAAGAAGGGTGGGACAGTTACTTCATGTTGTGGTCTTTCCTTTCTAAATCCTTCCCAATTAAATTTTTTAACCAGTCTTTCGATTTCCTCGTCTTCTGTTCCCATCAGGAAAGTTCCCCCCGGAATGGCGACCATTTCTAAGGTGATGTCGTTGCCCAAATCTTGGCTGAAATATTGGGACTGTTTCGACTCTTTTCTAATTTGCTCACCCTTCGCATTTACTCGCACCACCTCAAAGTTAAATACCTTGAGTCCAGTTTCTTGAGAAGGTTTAGGGGACGATGACCTATTTTCCTCAGACCCCGTGACGTATTCGCGACGCGTAAAAGGAATCGAAGACTGTCTTAGAGCGATGCGCTTGATAGCTTCGATCGCCTCTAAATCGCCACGAGATGCTCCTAAGACACGAATCCATAACTGTTCAGCTAAGTCAAGGTCGCCCCTATTTTCTGCTAAGGAAGCCTGATATTTTAGGGGTTGCACGTCCCTAAGCGTGGCAACTTGTTCTAACAAAATAAAATAGAGCTTGTGGGGCGGTTCTGCTTTCAGATAGGGATTCTGTCTCGGTTTCCCATATCTAGCGTTAGTTTGCTCGACTTGACGGCGCAGATGTTCGTCTAGACGCTCGACCGTAGCACAATTGGCTTCTCCTTGCCGCCGTAATCCTTCCAGCAGCGTATGAGTAAATGAGCCTTGTTGTAACTCATCGATCTCCCAAGATTGCTGATTGGCAGTACAGGAATAAAAGGTTATGACTCCCTGATGCTCCTCCTCTCCAATGCCCAGACCGCCTCGGCTGTCCTCATCTCGACAGGCATCTAATAATAGTACGACGTTATCCGCCCCAGACCTCCGCAGCCGCTCGGTAACATAATCCACCGATACAGCCGTTTCTCTTACATTACCCGGATCGCTATCAGGGAGCATCAGATAGTCTTTGTCTTGATAGCGCCTGCCATGACCGGCAAAGAAAAACCAGAGATTGTCTCCAGACTTAAGCAGGGGAGTCTCGAACTGCCTCTGAAGAAACCGCTTGAGACGACCGTGGGTTAGCTGCGTGGGAATGGGGGGACTAGCAGGAATGGGTGGAGAATCTTCGGTAAAGAGAAATATCCCACTGCGATCAAATCCTCCCTCCCCTTCACACCAAGCTTTGATCGCTTCCGCATCTTTCTTGGCGTATTTCAGCGGCTTGAGGTTGTCATACTCGTTGATGCCGATCGCTATCACCCAGTTTTTAGCCATCTTTTCTCTTGAACTTAAACGTCATCGCTCCTTTCCCTCCTGCTTTGCCCCCGACCCCAAACAGGCTAACTTGTCCTTCCCCATTAATTTCTACAGACAGTTCCACTTCATCGAGCCGGATTTTAGTGCCTGGAGGATCGGCTTCATCGAGCATTTCCCGCATCGCTTTGAGAAAGCCCTGCATTTCTAGCTTCAGTTTGGACACATCCACTTGACTTCTTTCGGTGGCCGCAACTTCGGGCGATTTTTCCTTTCCTTCAAGCCTTCCCCCGGTATCACGGCTACTTCTAGCGCCGGTGGGCGTTTTTTGAAGATCAGAGTCACCCGTAATAATCCATATTTTGCTGGGAGTCGCGATATCTTCGGTCATTGTGTTGATTTCCCCTAAATGTTATCTCGCTTACCTTTAGCCAAACTTTCTAATTCCATTATCTTTCTCTCAACCTCCGCCATCCTCTGACTCAACGGCACAGTCTCGGCACAGCCCAAGTAAGCAGCGTTGCCGAAGGCACTCGCTACGCGAGATCGCACTGACAATCACATCCGTCTTGGACGTGCCAATCCGCTCGACGTACTGGTTGAGTTCGGCGAGGAGAGGTGGGGGAATTCGGACGGCGATTTGTGGTTTGCCCATAACAGTTACATTTCTTCTCCCGCCATGCTACCAAACGCATGACCAAGTATCACCCTTCCAGTCATTTTTCTTAACGAACGATCGAACAGCGAGCTACGTTCAAGTACCATCCTACAGTTATTCGCTAGAAACAATACAGGACAAAAGTTACAGAAAAATTTAAAAACCTTTCCTTAAAAAATTAAGTGAACCACGAATAAAAATTTCTCCTTAGCCCAAAAGTATTCAG
>NZ_JADEXI010000424.1:0-4065 GCF_015207185.1 Microcystis sp. LEGE 08355
ACTGATAACTGATAACTGATAACTGATAACTGATAACTGATAACTGATAACTGATAACTGATAACTGATAACTGATAACTGATAACTGATAACTGATAACTGATAACTGATAACTGATAACTGATAAATTAGGGGGTTTTTTGTAAATCGGGACGTTCTTCCGGCAGAATTGCACCTTCGACGGGGCATACTTGTAAACAGATACCACAGTCGATACAAGTGGCAAAATCAATCCAATACCAATCGGTTCCTTTAACATTTTTACCTGGTCCTGGATGGATACAAGCAACAGGACAAGCGGAAACGCAATCGGCAACCCCTTCACAAATTTCAGTGACGATCGAATGTGGCACAGTGTTTTCTCCTCTAATTCTTAACATTACTTTACCACTTTTAGTCGCTGCCGCGCCAGGATCGGAGCATTGTTAGGAAACTTTCCCTTAATTCCCTAAAACATTGGGAGTTTTTTCTTGATCTTAGCAAGAAGTAAAATAGAAGTTTTCGATAGGTTTTTTACTATTCCCTTACGGGAGGACAAATAGTTAATTTCTTCCCGTAATTCCTGATTATTTTTCTGGAGATAGTTATAATTATTATCTAATTCTTTTAGGGATATTCCCATCCCTTGCATAGTATGATAATCTTGCTGTTGTTTCAGATACATTGTCTGTTGTGCTTCCTGTAATTTTCTTAACTCTAACCAGACTTGATTCTGACTTGATTCCTTAGTTTCACTGAGCGCATACCAGAGAAAATCAGTGATTTCTTCCGCTATTTTTTGATTAACTTCAAAAAACTCGATAATATCAATTTGTTCCCTGGAAATTTTTGGGTATAACCTTCTTAAATCTTGGGCAATATCAGAGGAAAAAGCGATGATTCTAGAAGCGGATAAAATTGCATAGTGTTTTTCTAAATTCACTGGTAAATTGCCGTTTTCTTCTGGGAACTCAGAAGCAAGAAAAAGTAGAGAAGGAGTGGTTAAGGGACTGGTATAAAAAGTGGAAATAAATAAATTAGCCTGTAGGCGATCGCAAATAGCTTGGACTTTTCTGGCATCCTTTCCCGTACAATTATAATCGTAGGATTCTGCGGGCCAATATTTAAATTCTTCCCATCTTGGTGCGCTGTTATTTCTATCTAAAATAACAATGTGTTGACTCAATTCTAATTGACTCCAATGCTCTAGAATTGAAGACCAAACCCCGGCTAATTTTCCTTGATCGATTTGAAAAATTACGCCATCAATAACAATAATTGGGGGTTTCTTCTGGGAGATAGCTTGAATTGTTTGTAATTTTTCTCGCTCCTCTTCCTGTAAAATTATGCCTAAATCTTCCATCTTAACTGGATTAGGTTTAATTTCTATATCCTTAATGTCTGGGTGAGGAATTTCATAGATTTTACACACTTGATAATGTTCCTGTAATGCTTGACCATTACTGCCATGTTCTAAGCCTTGGAGATTTAAATAATATAAGCCTAAAATCTCAGGAATCAAAGCCATTTTTTCCCCTTGACTGCCGATTCTTAACCAAAATTCGTAATCACCAGCACAGCGAAAATTTTCCTGAAAATAACCATATTTATGGTGCAGCATTTTTCGCCACATTGGTTGAGAACCCACACAACAACCTTGACGCATCTGTTGATAGGAGTAATTTGGCCAATTCCAATGTTTTAAAGCTGGGGTAGTGGCAAAAGTATCATTTTTGATTGTAGTAATTAATTGATTGGCATAAACTAAACTAATCTCTCTATTATTATCTAGATAATTAGCCATAATTTCCAGAGCATTAAAACAGCGACGATCATCAGTATTCCCATTGGTGAGATAGGAACCCCTAGCTAGTTTAATAGCACGATTCCAAGCGCAGTAGAGGGTTTCTCGTTCTCTAGTTCTCTGGTAAATAATATTAGGATAATTTTCTTGAAACTCTTGGATAATCTCCCCTTCATTCTCTGGAGAAGCACTATCGATAATAATAATTTCTAATTCTCCCTTTTCGTAAAGAGTTTGAGTAACTAAATCCTCTAAACAACCCCGGATAAACTCCGCTGATTTATAGGTAGAAACAATTACGGAAACTTTGATACTCTGCACTGGTATAGAGTTATTATAACTAGGATTCATCGGCTTATCTGATCGCAATTCAAGACAGAAAAATTTTTTGATAATTTTGAAAAAGAAGATTTTAAGACTCTATATTCGATCGGGAGAATTGTCAAGATGTTATCGACTTTTACTGAAGATACCAGTTTATTTACCTTTGGCTTGTTACTTGGCATAATAAAAAACTATAATGGGAAGGCTGTGGAAAATGAGCAACAATGACCGTATCTTCCTCCCTAGACTGGCTAACCCGTGGCACCAGTGACCTATTCCCCCATCAACCCGACTCCCAAGAGCCTAGGGAAAATTTAACCCAACTACTGCAAACTACCGATCGCCCTTTAAGAATTAAACTAGGTATTGACCCCACCGGCAGCGATATTCACCTAGGTCATAGTATCCCTTTTCGGAAACTGCGTGCTTTCCAGGATGCTGGTCATGTAGCAGTGGTGATTATTGGTGATTTTACCGCTAGAATCGGCGATCCGACGGGAAAATCGGAAGTTAGAAAACAATTGACGAGCGAAGAAGTGAGAGCTAATGCCGAGAATTATCTGGCACAATTACGCCCAATTTTAGATTTTAACACCCCTAATCGCCTAGAAATTCGCTATAACTCGGAATGGTTGGGGAAATTAGACCTCTCGCAAATTCTCGAACTCCTCTCCACCATGACCGTCGGGCAAATGTTGGCAAAAGAAGGCTTTTCCGAACGCTACGACCAGGAAAACCCGATTTTTCTCCATGAATTTCTCTATCCCTTAATGCAGGGTTATGATTCCGTCGCTGTCGAGGCCGATGTCGAATTGGGAGGAACCGATCAAAAATTTAATATTGCCGTCGGTCGCGATTTACAGAAATATTTCGGCAAAAAACCGCAATTCGGGTTACTTTTACCGATTTTAATCGGAACCGATGGCAGTCAAAAAATGTCCAAATCCCTGAATAATTATGTGGGATTGCGGGAATCGGCCCTGTCCATGTACTCGAAACTGGAAAAAACCCCCGACGCTTTGTTAAAAGATTATTACGAACTATTGACAAATTTGCCCTTAGATGCTATTGCGAGCAATCCGCGGGAGGCACAAAAACAACTGGCGATCGAGGTAGTTGCCCAGTTTCACGGAGAAGAGGAGGCATTAAAGGCACAAAAAACGGCGCAGGAGATAGTTCTACAGGGAAATACGGCAGCAGCCGCTTCTGTACCCGAATTTTCCCTAGCAGCGGTCACTTTTCCCCTGAAATTATTCTATCTTCTCTCGGCCACCAGCTTATGCAAAAGTAGCGGCGAAGGGAGAAGACAGATTCAGGGGGGTGCGGTGAGGATCGATAGCGAGAAAATCACCGATGTGGACAAAAGTTTTGAGACAGCCGAAGCTTTAACGGGAAAAGTCCTACAGGTGGGCAAAAATAAATTTATTCGCTTTGTCGCTTAAATAGGCGAAAAAGTCCCTATTCGGCGGCTTTTTCCAGGATTTCTACTTCAAAATCTCGAAAATGGGCTTTAAACTTTTTACTGAACTCGACGAGGACGGGTAGGTTGGCGCTAACCGGCCTACCACGCCATTCGGTGACAATCCCTTTCACCTCTCCTTCTAATCCTTTCACGTCAAAAGGATCCGATTTGTGTTCAGGATGGTGATAAACTACCACGGACTCAATTACACGAACTCGATCGCCAACTTTCATAAACTCTCTAGCGAAGACAAACGCCTATTGTATCTTTGAAGACAATCTTATCATTGTACGCCGTATCAGGGAACGGGGAACTGAAAACTCTTAAGATTGAAACCTAGAGCTTGAGCTTTTTTCTCCAGATAAGCGTCACCTGTTGTGCAAGGCTGACGGCTAAAACACTGATAACTAGGGCTTGCTGAAAAAATCTAAAAACTTTGTTGGATAAGGCTTTTAGAGTTTTTGTCAATCAAAAAGTACCAGGCATGGGAGTGATC
>NZ_JADEXI010000425.1:0-4057 GCF_015207185.1 Microcystis sp. LEGE 08355
ATGTCACACTTTAGCAATATCAAAACCAAAATCCGCGATCTATCCTACCTAAAAGCCGCCCTGAGCGATATGGGTATGGAATGGAAAGAGGGTTCTCACCCCGTCAAAGGTTATCAAGGTCAAACTTTAACCGCAGAGGTGGTAATCGAGCAAGATAACAATTACGATATCGGTTTTCGCTGGAATGGTAACGAGTACGAGTTAGTTGCCGATTTGCAATACTGGCAACAACCCCTAACCGTAGAAGGATTTTTAAGAAAAGTAAATCAAGGTTATGCCTACCACACCATCCTGGCAGAAACTGCTAAACAGGGTTTTCAGGTGGCAGCACAGGAAAAAAATACTGATGGTTCTATTCGTCTAGTGGTACAACGTTGGAGTGCCTAATGGCTGATTTTTCTCCCGAACGCTCTGGTTTTGAACCAGAGTTAGGGGGATTCCTAAGAGATTCCCCTGATCGCACCGGTTTTGAACCCGAATTGGGCGGTTTACTGCGCCAGAAAGCGGTTTACGTCGATGAGGTCACTTGTATCGGTTGTAAACACTGCGCCCACGTTGCCCCCAATACCTTTTTTATTGAAGGCGAATACGGTCGCTCTCGCGTCTATAATCAGGACGGTGACGAAGAAGAAATTATTCAAGAAGCGATCGAAACTTGTCCGGTTAACTGTATTCACTGGGTTAATTATAATCAGTTGTCATCCCTTGAGGAAGAACGCAAACATCAAGTGATTAAACAGTTAGGTTTTCCTCAGATTCACAAGAAATTTAGCCCCGCAGATTTAGATATCTAGGGTGGATAGGTACAGCCTCATCCATCCATTATTTCCTAGAAGTTATGGCAGCGGTTCTCGATCGAATCTGCTACAGTTCTCAGGGGAAATAATCCTATCTCGGATTTTAACGACAATGAACACCCAACTGATTGATTCTCTTGCGCGAATTATTCTCTCTCTCTCCGAGGAAGAAAGAGAGTTACTGAATCGGAAAATTGAGAGCGAACAACGGGAAAATTTGCAGATTAACGCTCAAATTTTGGATTTAGAAACCCGTGTCAAGCAATACGAAAATCAATATCGCATGAGTTCGGAAGAATTCTATCCTAGATTTCGTTCTGGTGAGCTAGGGGACGCTATGGATTATTTCGAGTGGAATGTTTATTATGAAATGCTATTGGCAGCTAGAAAAGAGATAAGTTTACGATCAAATTAGATGGAGATAGCCGATTATATTCGCAAGGTTAAACGGAAATTATCTGAGAGTTCGATTGTGAACTCTTTCACGATTGTCGATGAAAGAATTTTATTCGATCGAGGCTATTTCCGAGCGAGAGTCCTTTTAACGAACGGAGATTTTTTAGAAATTGCGGAGGCTTTTACCTCGATCGATCAACGCATCGTTACAATAAGCTATCGCTATCAATGGATGGACGCAAGCAAACAGAAGTTAAGAAAACGCTGGGATAACGTAGAACATTTTCCCGATCTACCCAATTTTCCCGATCATGTTCATGTAGGAGATGAGTTAAACGTTCAACCTGGCGAATCTAGAAATATTTTACAAATTATCACCGTAATCGAGCGCGAGATCGAGATTTTGTGGAACGCATTCTAGAAAGAAACCAAGTCCTATAACTCACCAAATTTCAAGGAAGTCGCGAGAATTATCCGCCAGTTCGCGGGGTAGGCGCGATCGGGCTGAGGGTGGAGTGGTGGGAGCGTAGCACTGGCTCTGCCAGATCGTGTATAATATCACTAAGGGGGTGTTATACGGAAAATTTTCAACTATCATCCCGGTCGAGGGCAATATACGGAAAAAATCCTTAAAAAAACCTCTATAGGTGTATTATATGGATAAAATCCATGTATTTTATAGTTGGACTGCTTCAGTCTATCAGTAGGGACGTACCCTGAAAGTTGTCTGTTAGCGGCTAAGCGTTCTCAAATATGAAAAGCATGAGCAGGTATTGAGGGTTACAAAAATGACGAACCATTTGCCTAATGACGACAAACCGTCTCAAAAGGTTAAAGCTGGCAGAGATGCAGAGGTCGTTGGGGGGGACAAAATTACAAGCACGAATATTAGTGTTTGGATTTCATTTTTACTTATCGGGGTGTTAGCTTCAGGAGGAATTGCTTGGGCAATCAATGCGGGTTGGCTTACAAAATCAGGAAATCCCCAACAGCCATCTCCTCAACGTAGCTCAAACTAAACAAGCAATACCTCGATCATCTAAATTCAAACTGGGAGTGAATTAACCTCAACTTTAGGGACTAATCTTATGCCTCAGAAAGGTGAATCTGGAAGAGATTTAATTCAAATAGGACGTGATAACGTTAAGAACTTTTTGGAAGTAAACTTTCACTCCAAAAACAAAAAAATCTTTTCTGAATTGGAGTATTATCTGGAACATTGGCATCAGTTCGATGGGGAGCAACAAGTAGATATATTTAATTCAAGCTTCAATAAGTATTGTAAAAGAATGAATAAATTGGAATCTTTTGATAACAACTTCTGGTGGCTTACTTTTTTTATAGTGTTTTTGATATCAGGTATGCTGCCCGTACTTGTGCCATTAATAGAACGTTCATTAATATGGCGAAAGACGTTCGGAACTGTTGAGACTATCTTAAATACTACATTTACTGATTATTTTCTTGGCTTACCTGACCCGAAATATAGAAATTCAGGATTAGAACTGGATAATGCAGTTATGGGGCTAAAGATCACGTTTTATTTTGTACCGTCTCTCTCCTTAATATGTATTTTGAAGAAAATAATGAGGATTCCCTTAGCCAGAAAGGTAAATGGAGCAAGAAAAACGGCTAAAATTTACCTAAACCACTTGAATTCCTCACAAAAGAATATAGTGAAAGAAAGTTTTAAATATTATGAGGATACGGCGCGCAATCGTTTTGATGACCTTATAAAGTATGACGATCATCTGTAAATAGCAGTCGGATCTCCGATCGAGTAGAAACCCAACAACTTCCCGCAAAATTAACGAGATGGGTGTTGGATTTTGTGCCTCCATATTTATTAATAGTGCGATTGCGGCTCTGGTAGCTATTGTAGAGTACGAAGCATGAAAAGTAACGCTCCGACTTATCGGATTTTCTTTCGCTATAATAAACCTATCCCTCTCAAATAACCACAAGGATACAAATGCCAGCCATATCCATGTTTTACAGAATTATTATTTATATGTACTTCATGGACAATAAACAACACCATAAACCTCACATTCATGCTAAATATCAAAATTCGGAAGTCATTGTCGCCATTCCAGATGGAGAAATCCTTGAAGGAGCTATTCCTAATGCTAAAATGAAATTACTTTCCGCTTGGATCGAGATTCATCAAGATGAATTGATGGCTAACTGGGAACTCGCTATTTCAGGACAACAACTGTATAAAATTGAACCACTGAGATAAATCATGAATCCTAGAGTTAAAGAAGTTATCCCTTTGCCAAACTATCAATTACAACTCATCTTTACTAATGAAGAAAAGAAAATTTATGATTGTTCACCACTGCTTGATTTTGGCATCTTTCAAGAACTTAAAAACAAACAGTATTTTAATCAAGTAAAAATTTTAGATGGTACGGTAACTTGGCCGAACGAACAAGATATCTGTCCGGATACTCTCTATCTTGACTCCATTTCCCAAACCTAGAACAGTTCGATCGAGGAAACCCGACAACTTCGCATAAAATTTAGGAAGCATGAAAAGTAACGCTCCCACTGATCAGATTTTCTTTCGCTACAGGCTTTCTCAGAAAGATGAGGTTAGTTATTGTTGCTAAAATACTTGATGAGTAAAGATTAATCTGTACTTCATCTCTAGGAGAAAGAGTGAGAAATTTTCTACTTACCCGGTGATTGCTGTGGGGAGGGAAAAGTTAGAGGCAATCGGGGCAAAATGATAAGTATTTTATATGCAAATACCTTCAATACTTAAAAATATTTAAATTTACAATTGGTAATATTTATTTTTACTTAAGAATTTATTGAGAATAATTTCTATTTATTTACGAGGTGACAATACTTCCAGT
>NZ_JADEXI010000426.1:0-4052 GCF_015207185.1 Microcystis sp. LEGE 08355
GGGTAGTGGGGTGTGGGGTGTGGGGTGTGGGGTGTGGGGTGTGGGGAGAATAAATAAAAGCCATCTCCTGATAACTGAATACTGAATACTGAATACTGATAACTGATAACTGATAACTGAATACTGATAACTGATAGCTAGATTACTTAACGGCTAATACTTGTTCGTCGAGGAAATCGTAGCCAGTTCTTTCTAATTCGAGGGCTAATTCTTTACCGCCACTGGTGACAATGCGCCCATCGTACATAACATGAATAACATCGGGTTCAATGTAGTTGAGCAGACGCTGATAGTGGGTGATAAGTAAAAAAGCGTTATCGGGAGTAGCTAAGTGATTGACTCCCTGGGCAACAATTCGCAAAGCATCGATGTCTAAACCGGAGTCAATTTCATCGAGAATTCCTAAAGTAGGTTCTAATAAAGCCATTTGTAGGATTTCATTACGTTTTTTCTCACCACCGGAGAAACCTTCGTTTAAACTTCTGCCAAGAAAGCTAGGATTCATCTGGACAACTTCTAGTTTTTTCTCGACTAATTCCTCAAAGTCAAAACTATCTAATTCTTCCGAGCCTAGATATTTTTGTCGGGCATTGTAGGCAACGCGAAGAAAATCGAGGTTACTAACGCCGGGGATTTCTAAGGGATATTGGAAAGCGAGAAAGATACCCATAAGCGCTCGTTCATCGGGTTCTTTGTCTAAAAGGTTTTCGCCTTTATAAATTATTTCTCCCCCAGTTACTTCATAATCGGGATGTCCAGCGATTACTTTTGAAAAGGTGCTTTTTCCTGAGCCATTGCGCCCCATAATTGCGTGGGTTTCACCTGCTTTAATTTCGAGGTTAACTCCTTTAAGAATCTGATTTCCATCAATACTAGCGGTTAGATTTTTTACCGATAAAATTACTTCACTCATGGGATGTTTTTCTAGAACAAAAATATTAGTTTTGGTGGTTGACGGCGAATCATCAATTGATGGATAAATTGTCTTAGCTTTTGGTGGGTTACGGCTATAGCCTAACTTAGCTTTTGGTGGGTTACGGCTATCGCCTAACTTAGCTTTTGGTGGGTTACGGCTATCGCCTAACCCACCCTACTTTACTGATTATCCGACGGTTCCTTCTAGCTTGAGACTGAGGAGTTTATCAGCTTCAGCAGCGAATTCCATCGGTAATTTACTGAGGACATCCTTACAGAAACCACTGACTAACATAGAGACAGCATCTTCTTCGGAAATACCCCGTTGTGCGAAGTAGAATAATTGGTCTTCACCGATTTTAGAAGTAGAAGCTTCGTGTTCTACTTTAGCACTGTTGTTATCCACCTGAATATAGGGAAAAGTGTTAGCTTCAGCATTATCTCCAATCAGCATAGAATCACACTGGGAGTAATTTCTTGCTCCCTTGGCTTTCGGTCCCATTTTCACTAAACCGCGATAACTATTTTGGGAGTTACCCGCAGAAATTCCCTTAGAAATAATGGTACTCTTGGTGTTGCGGCCAATGTGAATCATTTTCGTACCTGTATCGGCCTGTTGTTTGTTATTAGTTAGGGCAATTGAGTAGAATTCCCCGACGGAATTATCGCCGACTAAGACACAACTGGGATACTTCCAAGTAATTGCCGAACCAGTTTCCACCTGCGTCCAAGAAATCTTAGAATTAACTCCTTTACACAGACCCCGTTTAGTGACGAAATTGTAAATACCTCCCTTCCCATTGGCATCGCCAGCGTACCAATTTTGTACCGTCGAATATTTAATATCCGCATTATCGAGGGCGACTAATTCCACGACGGCGGCATGAAGTTGATTACTATCGTACATCGGAGCGGTGCAACCTTCTAAATAACTTACCGATGCCCCTTCTTCAGCGACAATTAAAGTTCTTTCAAATTGTCCCGTCTCACCGTTATTAATCCGAAAATAGGTGGACAATTCCATCGGACAGACGACACCTTTGGGGATAAAAACAAAGGAACCATCGCTAAAAACGGCAGAATTAAGGGCGGCAAAATAATTATCACCCACGGGAACCACACTGCCGAGATATTTCTGCACTAAGTCGGGATGTTCCTGTAAAGCTTCCGAAATAGAACAGAAAATAACCCCCTGTTCTGCTAGTTTTTCTTTAAAAGTTGTGGCGATAGAAACGCTGTCAAAGATAGCATCGACAGCGACGTTAGAAAGGCGTTTTTGTTCCGAAAGGGGAATGCCTAATTTTTCAAAGGTTTCGATTAAAGTGGGGTCAACTTCTTCAAGACTGTTGAGTTTTTCTTTTTTCTGTTTAGGTGCAGAGTAGTAGATAATATTTTGATAATCAATGGCAGGATAGGAAACGTGCGGCCAACTGGGTTCGGTCATCTTTTGCCATTGATGGTAGGCCCGGAGACGAAAATCGAGCATGAATTCCGGTTCCTTCTTTTTCGCTGAAATTAGGCGAATAATCTCCTCATTTAAACCGCGGGGGATGGTTTCCGATTCAATATCGGTGATGAAACCGTACTTGTAGGGTTGGTTAACGAGATTTTTAACGGTGGTTGCACTCATGGGGGTTAGTGTTCTCTCTACGCGGGAGGCAGTTAAACAACAAGAAAGTTGTTTAAATTGATTATATAATAGATTAACAACAAAGCTGTTGTCAAAGTCAGGGAAAATTTGAGAGGATGCTGATAAACCTCTGTTATTCAAGTTACTCT
The DNA here is from genome assembly GCF_015207185.1 of Microcystis sp. LEGE 08355. Lineage (NCBI taxonomy): Bacteria > Bacillati > Cyanobacteriota > Cyanophyceae > Chroococcales > Microcystaceae > Microcystis > Microcystis sp. LEGE 08355. Next base: position 2,695 of record NZ_JADEXI010000426.1, read on the forward strand.
GTAGGGGTAATTGGCCGCTCCTTGACCCTCAGCAATTGTACGCTAAAGCCTCTGTTTTTGGTATCATGACCACGACTCAACCCGCCTCGACGAAAGACGATATTCTGCAATATTTGCTCAAAAACGGTCAATCTACCGCCCAAGACTTGGCTGAGGAGTTAACTATTAGTCCGCAAGCGACGCGCCGCCATCTTAAGGATTTGGAGGGGGAAGGACTGATCGAATATTTTGCGGTACAAAATAAGATAGGACGACCCCAGCACATTTATCGTCTCAGTCGTCAAGGTCGTGGCCGTTTTCCCCATAATTACGATAATTTCGCCGTTTCTTTCCTCAATACTCTCGTGGAGACGGTGGGAGAGCAACAGGTGGGGGAAATTCTCAAAAAACAGTGGCAACGCAAAGCGGCAGAATATCAATTGCGCCTCGGCAAGGGGTCTTTAGGGGAAAGAATGAGAAAATTGCTGGAAATTCGCCAAGAGGAGGGTTACATGGCAGAATTAGTGGCACTGGAAGCAGAAAATAGTTATATCCTGGCCGAGCATCATTGCGCTATTGCTGAGGTGGCCGGTTCCTATCCCAGTATCTGTGGCCATGAATTAGAAATGTTTGCCATGCTGCTGCCTGATTGTACGATCAAACGGACTCACTGGATCAATCAAGGTGAGCAACGATGTGGTTATCTAATTAAGTGCAAGGGTTGACAGAAAAAGATTAGAGATTTTCCTCGGGATTTATGCCCAATTCCCGCAGTTTAGCCGCTAATTTTGCGGATTTATGCCTTTCCTGTTCAACTTGGGTTTCTGCCTGTTGTGCCGCTTCTGCGGGAGTAGGTACTAATTCCCCTTCGGGGGTAAAATAGCGCAATTTATTGGCGGATAAACCCAAATATAAGCCTAATTGTTGACTCCAGAGCCATCCCTGAGCATTGGGGGCAATCGGTTGATATTGACCGCTAATTAGAGTAAATCCTGCAAATTCTAGGCTTTCTGGGTCAAACCAAAAATAATCGGGAGTGCGAAATATATCTTGATAAATTTGTTTTTTCTCCTCTCGGTCAACTTTGGCGGTACTATCGGAGAGAATTTCCACAATTAAATTGGGATATTTGCCCTCTTCTCGCCAAACTACCCAACTTCTGCGGTTGGGATTGGGATTTGTCCCCAAAACGACGAAAAAATCGGGACCACGGCAGAATTCTGACTTTTTCTGGTTAGGACTGTAATAAATGGTTAAATTGCCGGCGGCAAAATAATCTTCTCGCTCGCGCCACCACCATTCTAAACACTGAATTAATAAAATAATTTGTTGTAGATGTAGGTTACTTTCCCAGGGTGGTTCATCACTCCAAAATTCGC
>NZ_JADEXI010000427.1:0-4026 GCF_015207185.1 Microcystis sp. LEGE 08355
TGCATTGTAGTCATGGATAAAATACCAAACAGCCCCAACGTGATTCTCCATTTTTTTAGAGAAAGATAGACTCTCTCTCACCAGCCGAGAAATCCTTTGTCGAAAGGTATTATTTAATCTTTCAATAGGATTAGTTTGACCGGTTTCTTTACCTACTGCCCGATGACGTTTACGAGTAATTACTGTCTTATAGGACTCCCAAAAGTCTGTGTAAGCAACAGCACATTGTCGCTCAACTCCTGGAAGACTTTTCCCGATCTTTTTAGCTGATTCACGGCTTCTATCTCCTCAATAACAACCAATTATTTCTCGGATAGTTCTATCGATAGCTAACCAAATATATACCTTGATTTTCTGAGAAAATACGAATGACCACCCTTCGGCTTCTCTCAGGGTAAATAACTCATAGCAGAAATTTCTATGATTAATTTGCCTTTAGGTTTGTCTGTTACCTATACCTGGCGAGGGACTTGGCTAAATTTATTATTAACATAGTTTTGTAACCATGACCAACTCACTCCAGTTACTCTAGCAATACCTCGCCGAGAAATTCTTTCTAGCAGCAGTAGAGCTATTAATTTTTTGGTTTCGTTAGAGACGGTTTTATTACTAGGATTAATTACCAACGGTTGACCACAATCTTTACCCTGACGTTTGGGTTTGCCATTATGTGTAGAACCATTTTTGAGGGTATGGCAAGAACCCCATTTAGGACAACGAAATATTGAACCTTGTGAATCTTTTGTTAGAAGATTCTGTTCTAAATCTTCATCGCCATCCCACCAAAGTTTAATGAGCCAAGACAAGATATTGATAAAAACAGCAATCATAAAAAGCAAATTCTTGACATTTGTCAGGTAATTATTTTTATTAGTCAATATTCTACACAACTCAGGCTAGATAAGCAAGAGAGCTACGCCACTACTATCGGATCACTACCAAGTCTCCTAATACCATCAATAAAATCCCACAATTCCCCTTCATTAATTGGAGGGGTTTTTATCAGTTGACTGTTGATTGTTAACTGTTCCGCGAGCGAGATTTGTCCATAATTCAGCCGACAAACTACCATTAATGCTGGGGGACAGTTTTTCCTAGCTTAGGGGGAGTGAAAGTTTAATTTTCCCTCTGTTATTCAAATAGAATTATGAAACCCTCTTGCTGAAAATGATTGTCGTGAGTTAACACTTGACTGATTTTTAAGCGCTGCATAACCGTCATTGAAATACAATCTGTCAGGCTATATTCTTTGTCTGGACGGCGGCGGTATAACTCGAAGCCTTGCAGGAATGATTCTCAGTTTTGCGGAATGACTTGAAGGCGGGGATTCTGGAGCAGATTATCGATAAATTCGACAGTACGTCGCTTCCGATTTGCTCCCCGGACTGAGATAAAATTCAGTAGCTCTACCAAAACTTCATCCGTCGTCACAAGTTTAACGTTTTTGAGACTGGACGTAACTTCTCTGGCTCGTTGATGCCAATTATCTTGGGGATTGATTAAAGCAACCCAGTAGAAAGTGTCGGCAAAAATTTGTTTCATTGCCTTTTCTTGGGACTCCCATAAAGATAATGGTCATGCTCTTCTGCACCGTCGGATGGAAGCGGCTCAAGTTCTTCTTCAGGGAAGTTCAGATTCAACTTATCAACTATCTTTAAAATTGATTGTCCAGTCTCCTCTTGAGATATATCAGAAGCCATCAGATGAGTTTCTAGGGCATCTTTCAGTCGATTTAAAACGCCTTCTAGAGAGCTATCCTGGTAATCAATTGCTGCTAGTTCAGGAGATTTGAGTGAATATCCGTCGGGATTCTTGGAGATGACAATGCTGATTTGATTGACCATAATCCTTCCTATCTCAGGCTAATCAAGAATTGGGACTTCTTTAGTCTAGCAAAATAAGCAGGACATTTAAGGTTCTTCAGGATTTGGAAATGATTGTTCATCGGGAATTTTAATTGTCTGTTTTTGAGATTGGGATTGAAAGTTTAATTTTCCCTGAATCTTTCTAACAGTTCTGAGCGAGATAAATTGGCCAGAGAAAGAAGTAACCCGGTGCGTTCCGAGATGGGAAGTTGGGCAATCTGTCCCACCAGACCAGATAATTCTGCATCTAGGGGGCCAAACCGTCCTTCCAGAAGACTGGTTATCAGGGAATACCGTTCTTCTAAACTGCCTCGTTGTATCCCTCGTTGTATCCCTTCTTGTATCCCTTCTTGTTTCCACTCTTCCCGTTGTTGTAAATAAGCTGGTGATAGGTTCATAATCTCCTCCTGTTCTTCGGTACTTAAATTATCTCTTAATTCCAAACTCTTGCGCCAGTTGGCCAGAATTTCCAGTAAATTCTCTTGGAAGGGATTCCCTTCAGGCAATTGCACTAATTCTTCTACTGCTCGTTTCTGTGTCCCTCCTTTCCCTAGCACCCTCAACCATAAAGTCTCCTCATTGATTGGTAATTGATGGATGGCGACAATTCCTGTTTTGAATAGACTAGGGGAAAAATAAACTCCTTTTCCCCACTCCTCTTTCATCCCCTCTTCCGGTAGGAATGAAGGGGGGATTCCCACGACTTCTTCAATCATTCTCGCTGAAAAAGTAGGCGTTAAAATCCAGAGAACTGGTAGTTCAGCTTCAGTTAGAGTTTTGTTTGTCCGTTTCGCCTTCCTCAAGACCTCGCCATGAACCGCGTATAACTTTGAGATGCAACTGCGAATCTCTACCTCGGAGGGGGGGTTACGGAAGGGTTCAAATAAGCAGCAAGTCGCCGCCATTTTACCGAGTAAACCCAAGGGTAATTCAGTCCTTGATGCTGAACTGGCTGGTTCAAACCAAACATCGATTTCTTGGACTTCACTCTTGACTTTCTTGCTCTTTTTAATCGTTCCTAGAGACGCTAAGAGTTCCTCTAAATATTCCTTGGCAAATTGGTCGTGAATTTGGCGAGTCATTGTAGGGGATAATTAAGCCGAGAAAGTGCATTAACAATCTTGTCAGATCATAGCAAGTTTTGAGAATTTATCTTTTTAATCAACAGCACCAGTGTGCGAACCAATCGGCTCTCTTATTCTTTGTGTGACAAGTTTAACTTATATAATAGCGATCGGTCTTTGTGTCCTTTGTGTCTCTGTGGTTCTTTACACTCACTTGAGCGCACGACTGTATCTTAGAATACATTTTACCCACCAAACCGAAGAGAGTCACCAATCTTGCTTAAAGGCCCCTTTTCAAGTTCCCAGAGCTTAGTCACCAATATTGCGAAAGTGACGGAAAAGGGATAATCTGCAACTCAATTGCCCAAAATAAAGGCTAGAATCGAAATATAGTATCGATCGCTACGGATTTTTCATGAATTACCAAAAATTTTGCTGGGCCTTTTTGCTGTCCCTTATCCTCATCAACACTGGATTAGTTATGCCTAGTTACGCAGACGCAAGAGAATTGAGGACAATTACCGTGACGGGAGAAGGAATAGAAAATATCGCCACTTCTAAGGCAATAGTGCGCTTAGGGGTAGAAGTTCAAGGCAAAGAAGCGGGGAAAGTGCAGCAGGAAACCGCCAATCGTAGCGATGCGGTGGTTAAATTTCTCCGTTCCCGTCAAGTGGAAAAATTGGAAACCACCGGCATTAGTTTACAGCCCAATTACGACTTCAGCAACAATCAAAGACGTTTAATCGGTTATATCGGGGCTAATTTGATTAGTTTTCAGATTGATATAGCCCAAGCGGGGAGTTTAATCGATGAAGCGGTGAAAGTCGGGGCAACACGCATCGATGGGGTCAGTTTTACGGCTGGAGAATCAGCGATCGCAGCTGCCCAAAGAACCGCTCTCATCAAAGCCACGGAACAAGCTAGAGAACAGGCGACAATCGTGTTACAAGCCCTCGGTTTAGTGCCGAAAGAAACGGTTTCTATCCAAGTGGGTAATACCAGTAATCCCGTGCCAATAGCCCGCTCAGAAGCGGTTTTTCGGAGTGCCGATGCTGCCAGTAGCCCGGTTATCGGAGGGGAACAAACCCTGCGCGCTG
>NZ_JADEXI010000005.1:0-27249 GCF_015207185.1 Microcystis sp. LEGE 08355
GGGTTTTACCGATAAAAACTCACACCTGATAACTGATAACTGATAACTGATAACTGATAACTGATAACTGATAACTGATTAGGTACTAAAGTATTTAGCGGTGGGGTGATAGGTGATAATGGCGGTGGTGGATTGTTCTGGGTACAATTGTTCGCTTTCGTCCATAGACATCCCAATGCGATCGCATCCTAACAGATCTAGTTGCTTGTATTGATCCTGAATATTGGGACAAGCGGGATAGCCGAAACTATAGCGAGAACCCTGGTAACGCTGTTGCAGTATATCGCGGATATTATCGGGATCGAACTCTGCGAAACCTAACTCGCGACGGATGCGGGTGTGGGTCCATTCAGCCATGGCTTCGGCGGTTTGGACAGCCATGCCGTGATAATAGAGGTATTCGGTATATTCGTTGGCATCAAAGAGAGATTTAGCGTATTCCGTGGCGATTTCCCCCACTGTCACCGCTTGCATCGGGAAAACGTCGATAATCCCGGATTCCTGCGGGGCGAAAAAGTCAGCAATACAGAGACGACGACCAGATTTCTGGCGAGGAAACTCAAAAATGGCGATCGGTTGCAGATTTTCGGGTTTTTCGCCTGCTTGTATCGATTCGGGATCGTAAATTAACAGGGAATTGCCAGAGGATTGACAGGGAAAATAACCATAAATTAATGTAGGGTTTAGTAAATTTTCCTTGACAATTTTCTCTTTCCATGCTGCTAGAATTGGATGAACTTTTTCCTGTAAAAACTGGTCGTATTCTTGTTTCGATTGGCTTTGTGGTTTGCGGAATTGCCATTGACCGACAAATAAAGCTTGTAGGTCTAAATACCAGAAAACCTCCTCGATGGGAATTTCTGCTGCTGTTAATATTTTAGTACCCCAGAAGGGCGGTGTTGGTCGGGGAATATCAACTGCCACCGCTTCGGACCGACGGGTATCAATAACTAATTCTTGGTTGACGCTGCCATCGGTAAAAATAGTATCGGGATTAACCTCTAATTCTTCTGCGACAACCGGGGTTTTTTCTGTCTCGGCACACTCCGCTAAAAAGCCTTTACTATCATCCCATTGACCCCCAGCTTTAGCGGGCATTAATTTATCCATAAAATGCAGGTCAGAGAAGGCATCTTTACCATAGATAACCTGTCCCTTGTAGGTTTTTTGACAGTCATCATGGACAAATTTGGGAGTTAAAGCTGCCCCGCCAAGGATAACAGGAACGGTGATTCCTTTTTCATTAAAAACCTCTAGATTTTCCTTCATAAAAGCCGTCGATTTCACCAATAAACCGCTCATAGCGATACAATCGGCCTTATGTTCTTTGTAGGCTTCGATGATATTTTCTACGGGTTGTTTAATGCCCAAATTAATCACCTTATAGCCGTTATTAGTCAAGATAATATCAACTAAATTTTTACCAATATCGTGAACATCTCCTTTAACTGTTGCGATAATAAAAGTCCCTTTGGCATTATTATCCCCCTCTTTTTTCTCCATAAAGGGTTCTAAAAAAGCAACGGCCGCTTTCATAGTTTGGGCCGATTGGAGAACAAAAGGTAACTGCATTTGTCCTGAACCAAATAACTCACCCACTACCTTCATCCCATCCAGGAGGAAAATATTAATAATATCTAGGGGTGGATAGTCCTGTAAAGCTTGATTCAAAGCGTCTTCCAGTCCCAATCTTTCCCCATCAATAATATGCTGTTTTAATCGTTCCTCCACGGGTAAATTAGCATTACTAGAGGGGTCTTTTTTCGTAGTTTTCCCCGCAAATAATTCGGTTAATTTGGTCAGGGGATCATAAACACATATATCGCCATCAAAACGACGATTATCATAGATCAAATCCCGACAAACTTGCTGATATTCTGGTTCAATTTTTGCCAGAGGAAGAATTTTATTAGCGCTGACAATTGCCCCATCCATCCCCACCTGCATCGCTTCGTTGAGGAAGACGGAATTTAATACCTGACGCGCTGCTGGATTCAAGCCAAAGGAGATATTAGACACACCTAAAAGAATGTGACATTCTGGCAATTCTTGGCGAATTCTGCCCATTGCTTCGATGGTAGCCTTACCATTTTCTCGGTCTTCTTCGATACCGGTAGAAATCGGTAAAGCTAGAGGATCAAAAAAGATTTCGTAGGGAGGAATTCCGTATTCTATCGCCGCATAATAGGCCCGTTTAGCTATCTGGAATTTTTTCTCGGCAGTGCGTCCCATTCCTTCTTCATCAATGGTTCCAATTACTACCCCTGCGCCGTATTTTTTCGCTAAATCCAAGACTTGATAAAAACGCGGTTCCCCGTCTTCGTAGTTAGTAGAGTTGAGGATACATTTACCCCCCGCTACTTTTAACCCCGCTTCCATTTTTTCCCATTCGGTGGAATCTAACATTAAAGGTAGGGTGACATTATTAACTAAACGAGAGGCTAATTGGTGCATATCGCGCACACCATCCCGGCCGACATAATCGACGTTGACATCGAGAATATGCGCTCCTTCTTTTACCTGCGCTTTCGCCATCGATACTAAACTATCCCAGTCTTCAACATTGAGCAGTTCCCGACATTTTTTAGAACCACTGGCGTTTAATTTTTCCCCGACAATCAGGAAAGAATTATCTTGAATATAGGGTTGGGTACTGTAGATAGAAGCGGCGGAGGGTTCATAATGATAATGACGAGATTTCGGAGTTAAACCCTGACTTAGTTCCGCTAAAGCTTGGATATGGTCGGGACGAGTACCACAACAACCGCCGATAATTTGTACTCCCAAATCTTCAATAAAGTGCATTAAAGCCATTTTTAATTCTACGGGAGTGAGGCGATAATGGGCTTGACCGCCGACATTTTCTGGTAAACCAGCATTAGGAATACAAGAAACAATAAAAGGGGAATTTTCCGAGAGATATTTAATATGGGGTTTCATTAAATCGGGACCAGTGGCGCAGTTAAGTCCCAAAATATCAATTTTATAGGGTTGTAAAATAGAGACAACGGCGTTAATTTCCGTTCCTACTAACATCGTTCCCATGGTTTCCATCGTCACCGAAACCATTAGGGGCAATCGTTGACCTTTTTTCTGAAATACTTCTTCAATAGCATTTAAAGCCGCTTTAATTTGCAGGACATCCTGACAGGTTTCTACTAATAATAAATCTGCCCCGCCATCGTACAGACCCTCTACCTGTTCCACATAGGCATTTTTGAGCGTATCAAAGTCAATATGACCTAAAGTGGGCAGTTTTGTCCCCGGCCCCATAGAACCCGCCACAAAACGGGGTTTTTCGGGGGTAGAGTATTTATTAGCGCAAGCCTTGGCCAGTTCGGCGGCGGTTTTGTTGAGATAATAAGCTTGATCGGCTAAATCGTACTCGGCTAAAACTATCGAGGTTCCCCCGAAGGTGTCGGTTTCAATCACATCCGCACCCACCGCTAAAAAAGCTTCGTGGACTTTCGCTACGGCGCTAGGTTTAGTATGGACAAGATACTCGTTACAACCTTCGTATTCTGCCCCACCAAAGTCCTCGGCCGTCAGATTTTGGCTTTGTAGGGAAGTTCCCATCGCTCCATCAAAGACGAGGACGGGATGCTTGGGGCCGTTGAGGTAGTCAAGAAAGGGGCTATTCATAGAGAGATTTACTGCTATAGCATTTTGAAAGTTTATTCTAATACAGTTACTAGAAATCTGCTATGGTCGGCATTTCAGTTATCAGTGATCAGTTATCAGTGATCAGATTTGAGTTTTCAGTCGAGAAAGCCAATCAATCTAATTTTGTAGAACTAGACGGGCTAAACCAACTCCGGGATAATAATTACCGAGAATTTGTTGATAATCTAGGCCTTCTTCCGCTAACTTATAAGCTCCAGTTTGACTCATACCGCGACCACCGTGGGCCCAAGCGACAATTTCATCGGTGGCGGCATAAAGAGACTCGACTACACCCCCTTTATAGCTGAGAATCTGCCCAGCAGTGGCATTAACCGCTTGGTGAGTCGATTGATACTCCGAGCGAATACCTTTATATACCTGCCAGCGTTGGCTATTGCCCAGATGAAACCAAGCATTAGCGGGGCGGATCATGTGTACTAGGGCATAGGAACGAGCGGCGATCGCTTGTGCCTTTAAAGCGTGCATTGGCGCGGTGGAGTGCATTTCACTCCCCACCACACTATAGAGATAGGCCTCTAAATTAACCTGATTGACCACTAATAAGCGATCGCCTTGGGCAACAAGCAGCACTTTGCCCCGATACCAACTATCATCCACATAAACTAAACCATCGGCACTGGTGGGCTGCACAAAAATCACCTCTGGCAGCGATAAATCGCCCATTTTTAAGCCATTGGCACCTGGAATGACCGGTAAACCCTCGTTAGTGGCAATCGTTTTTAAACCACGACCTTGGCGATCGGTGATCACCGCCGGTCCGTTAACTCCAATCAAAACACTGGCCACATCCCTTTTGATCGCCACGCGAATTTCTAGGACCGGCGGCGTATAATTAGCGGGAACCGCTAAGGGTTGTCTAGTCACTGATTTGGCAGCAGCAGCGGGGGAAGTATTAGGGGCAGTATTAGAGGAACGAACCGATGGCGCTAATTTTTTCGGCGCGGAGAGGGAAGACTGAGGAGAGGGTGCTGATTTTGGAGTCGCAGAAGATTGCGGAGAGGGGGATAGTTTCGGCGATGGCGCGGTTAAGGGTGCGATCGGAGATGGGATAATAGGAGCAGGGGAGGCAGCAGTTTCTAGATTTGCCTGCGGTTGTGGGGTTTCTGGTTTTTCCTTGGCTAAATAAGTTAAGAGAATTGGCGTAAAAGTAGCGATCGACAACAAAGGAACGGCACAATGGCGCAGCAGGGAAAAATAGGTACTAGCAGCAAATTTCATTTTAATCACACCATCTTTAATTTTCTTATCTAACTTTATCATTCCCCTCTCAGGCCGGGCAATTCTAGACAAAAACTCTCGTATTCTTGAGCTTGTTAGGACAAATAAGGCTGAAATAGTCAAGAAAAGCCGAAAAAATCCTGATAATTTTTATTTATGCCTACTGATTTGTTCCTTGCAGAGCCAATTATACAACAGAGGGAAATAGGAGAGTAACGATTCTGCTGGAGTTATCAACAGTCGTAAAATTAGGTACTGATTATCTTGATACTCAAATTAGTTGACAGAGATGTTTAAGGATTTTGAGAACTTCATATAAATCCCCCGGATTTCTCATGGCAAATAAACGAGAGGTTCCGTATAAAGGTTTACCGTCCCATAATAATTTAACAAATAAAAACTCGGAACCATTGGTCAACATTCCATAATTAGGACGGTTGGGATGAGGATTGGCCATTAAATAAGCTAATAATTGCGGTAAACCTGCTTCAACGGAATAAATAACCCGTTTTGATTCAATAATCATTACCCATAATTGCTCTTTTAGAATTAAAGTATCTAACCTTCCTTTAATTATTAAATCTTGCTCTTCTGTAATAATTTCAACGGACTCTTCTGCTTTAATCTGAAAGGGAAATAGATAAAAGTTACCAATAAATAATAATGGATCTAAAACCGTCATCCTCACCGAAGTTTCCAAAAAGGGAGGATAATTCAATAAGTTAAAATAACCTGTTTTGATTTTATCTAACAATTCTTTTTCTTGGTCAGAGATTGCTTCTAGGTCTTGCTGCCATTCCCCAAAAAAATGCTCATCTTCTATAAACTCTAGTTGAAAATGATTAATTAAATCTCTGAGAGTGACTTCTTTTGCTTGTAAAAATTGAACCATATTTACCTCTTTAATTAACACTTACGTTAATGGTAATTTGCTATTTTTAATTGAATTTACCTAAATTTTTAACCCAGCAAAATATCCGTTACTGACGGGGTTAACTGCTCTAAATCAGAGAGAACAGTTAAGGATATGGTCTTGTTTTGTTTACCTGCACATCGCTTCGGTTAGCATCGTTCAGGTTTTTATCAGCTGCTTTCCCTCTTCCTACATCATCCAGATTAGCCATCGTCTTCTCCTTAATTTAGAGTACATGAAAGGTTCACTTTGCTATGATTTATCCAAGAGATTTATTGAGATATAAGTAGTTAGGTATTAAAAACTTTATTCCCCCCTTATTTCCCAGGGAAGGGGGGTTAGGTCATTCGGGCGATTTTTCATGTTGGCAAGGTCATATTCTGGTTTCATGGTTTTATTATCGATAATGTTTACCTTCGTTTTTACCCGTAAAAGTCCTCATTTAGAATCTGTTCAGGTGTGAAAGGACAAGCGAGGGGATACTCACTTTCTTGGGGAATAGGAATACCAAATTGAGCGCGTTTACCCTGTTTGATGGCGACTTTACGAGCGCTGGAATAGGCTTGTGTGATGGAGATTAAGAGATAAGATTTAAGAGAGGGAATCTTAAGTAAATCATCTTGAACGCGCTGACGATGCTCATCTACTGAATTATACCAACTTGCTTTCATTGTCTCAGGAGCATCATGCTGTATCTTTAATTTGAGTAAGTGAATCAACAGGACCATTAAGTTGCTCTCTAAGGCGCGTTTCTCTGACTTACCCAAATCTTTTAACTCCTCAATTAAGTTTTCTATATCCAGTTGTTCAAACTGTCGATTCTGTAATTGATGAATAGTTTGCTCAATCCACAACTGAAGATCTTGTTCGTAAAGTGTTGTGGGATTTTCTTGAATGTCCGATTGTTTTAATAAGGTCATTTGGATTTCATTAAGTTAACGGTAAATGTACAATTCGGTCTTCATATTCATTGTCAAAAGAACCTTTGGCAATTACAATTAATTCTAACAAGTTATCACCAATACTTAAATCTTGATTGAGAATAAAAATTCCAGGAATGTGACGGTTTTGGTTGAAGTGTTCTCTTAAATGTACTGGCATAGAAGCACGATTATTTGTCACTAAAATAAATCCCATCACCTCACACCAAATCAAGATTTCTGGATCTAATGTACCTAATTTTGGTGTATCTGGTTCACCAACTACTCGAATAATGATTTCTGGTTCTCGGCGACGCAATTGTTGAGGATACACCGAATTAACATTTTCATCAATTAAATATTTCAGTGTCATTAGCTTTCTGCTTGGCTGTTATTTCAGCTTTCAATTTTCTCAGTCGTTCAACCACAGGCGGAGGATTTTTTCGCTGTTCTTCTCGCATTTTTCGCCCCCATTCTAGCCAGTCGGCGATGTATTGGCTCACTTTTTCTTTATCATGAAGATAATAAAGAATCGTCGCATATACCTGTTCGAGGGTTAAAGATGGATAAGTATTAGCAATTTCTTCGGGAGTTTTGGCTTGGTAAATGAAATCGTGTAAAATGGTTTCAATACCGACGCGGGTTCCTTTTAGCCGAATATCGTTAGGAGCAAGAAAATTAAAATAGTCTTCGAGTTGCATGATTTATACCAATTGAAGATTCAAACTTAACTTTATTCTTTAAGTAACATTGTTATCTTAATTATACTTGATCGTTGCCGAATAGTGCGATCGCATTGGGTTCTTAATTATTGACCTCTCCCCTGAACCCTATCCTACAAGGAAAGGGGAGAGAATTTAGCGAAGAGAGTGCAACTACAAACTGGGTTTGTTGTCAAGGCTCTAGCCCGAACAAGTTTAACCTGTTTTCTTTAGGTAGTGAGGAGCTAAATGGACATAACCCTATTGCCCAAATTGGGTAACTTATCTAGAATAAGTATATGAAGAGAGGAGGAGACGTGATGGAGTATCAGAATTTTTCGCTCATTAAAGAAGATATTCAGGCTGATGCTTGCGGACGGATTAGCCTTGGGACTGAATGTAGCAACCGTCACTATCGGATACTGATGAATGCAAGCGGGGAACTTCTTTTGGTTCCCATGGTGGCGATTCCAGAGGGAGAACTATGGGCTTTTCAGAATCCTAGTGTCCGCGAGTCGCTCAAACGGGGACTCGCAGAAGCCCGCACGGGAGATTTCGCTGAAGAAACAGTCGATTTAGACGCTATGCTTGAGTTTGCTGAATCTATTCCTGAAGAAGTCGAGGAGTAATTGAATTTCTCTTTACGACAGACACAGGAAGCTCGAAATACTCTATCTGAATTGCGAGCAGAAGCGGAACAGGCTCAAAAGACTCGCCTGGCTCAAGGTAGGACAAAAGCATCGAAACAAGAGGGTCTCTACAAACAGGTAACAAAAGCCCTCAAGCTCCTCAGTACAAACCCAAGACATCCGGGACTAAAAACCCATGAATTTAATTCTCTCGACAACCCTTATGATGCAACACAGAAGGTTTTTGAAGCCTACGCCCAACAGAATACACCGGGAGCCTATCGAATTTTCTGGTGCTATGGACCTCATTCGGGGGAAATCACTATTCTCGCTATTACACCTCATCCGTAGATCACAACATTGTAGGGGCGAAGCATTCGGGCGATAACCTATCGCTGAAACCGTAGATTTCCTATCCGAATGCTTCGCCCTTACTTTTTCAGCAAGCCCGAAATAGTTAGCGCTGAAGCGCAACAACAAACTAGGTTCGTTATTCCCCCCTTATCAAGGGGGGCAGGGGGGATCGAACCTAAAATCCATTTTTAATTTAATTATAACCAGCTACTTACGTTAACTGAATTGATAGCCGCAAACACGCAGCCTACGCCCAAAACCCATTCTAACCCTCCAGCAAACCCCGCAACTCCTCAACCCCAATCCCCAAAATATCAGCCGCAGCAACAAAAATCTCCTCATCTTGCGTTTGCTGATAAAGAGCAACAAGACTAGGCAAAGAAAAGGTTTGTACGCTGTAACTATCCTTAAATTCTGCCAAAATTTGTAAGGCTTGCAGGTAATAACTTTTGGCTTGGCTCAATTCCCCAACTGCTTTGGCTACATTTCCCAAATTGTGCAGGGTTCCAGCTTGGGAGTAGCGATCGCCATATTCAATCTTGATCTCAATAGCTTGCAGGTAATAACTTTTGGCTTGCTCCCATTCCCTCAATTCTTGCGCTACTATTCCCAACTGGTGCAGGGTGGTGGCTTGAGAGAAGCGATCCCCATATTCAATGGAGATCTCAAGAGCTTGCTGGTAGTAGCTTCGGGCTTGCTCCCATTCCCTCAATTCTGCCGCTACGGCTCCCAACTGGTGCAGGGTGATGGCTTGGGAGTAGCGATCCCCATATTCAATCTTGATCTCAAGAGCTTGCTGGTAGTAGCTTCGGGCTTGCTCCCATTCCCTCAATTCTTGCGCTACTATTCCCAACTGGTGCAGGGTGCGGGCTTGCTCATAGCGATCGCCATATTCAATGAGGATCTCAATAGCTTGCTGGTAGTAGCTTCGGGCTTGCTCCCATTCCCTCAATTCTGCCGCTACGGCTCCCAACTGGTGCAGGGTGGTGGCTTGAGAGAAGCGATCCCCATATTCAATGAAGATCTCAAGGGATTGCTGGTAGTAGCTTCGGGCTTGCTCCCATTCCCTCAATTCTTGCGCTACCACTCCCAAATTGTGCAGGGTGCTGGCTTGGGAGTAGCGGGCGCTTTGCGTGCCTCCGGCAGCGCCATATTCAATGTAGATCTCAATAGCTTGCTGGTAGTAGAGCCGCGCTTGCTCCCATTCCCTCAATTCTTGCGCTACGGTTCCCAAATTGTGCAGGGTGCTGGCTTGGGAGTAGCGGGCGCTTTGCGTGCCTCCGGCAGCGCCATATTCAATGTAGATCTCAATAGCTTGCTGGTAGTAGAGCCGCGCTTGCTCCCATTCCCTCAATTCTTGCGCTACGGTTCCCAAATTGTGATAGATATATCCCAATTTTGAGGCTTTTTGTTGCTCGTCCACCCCTTGGAGATTTTGAGTTAATTCAATAACTTTTAGATTAGTCTGTTTCGCCTGTTCATAGTTTTTTGTATTTTGATAGGCGATGGCGAGATTGCCCAAAGCACCAACAATGTTACTACCGATTATCCCAGTTTTAATCTGTTCAGGATAAGTTTGACAAGCTTGACAAACATTCTCGCATAGTTTCAGTCTGCTATTAACATCATTGGTAACAAAAAAATAATTATGTAAGCAAAAGAAGATCTCAATACTTTCCTGCTTCTCCAAACAAATCTGCAACGCATTAAACAGATTTTCATACTCCCAGCGACAGAACAATATCCCCCACTGCTTCTCTTGCGGATTTTTGGAATTTAGTAAGTCACCATAATAACCTGCCAAGCCTCGGTAATGATTCTTAAAACCCTCCCAAATTGCTGCTTGCGTCTCTGGTGCTAATTCCTTTAACTTCGTCTTCAGGAAGTAGGGAAAAATCGGTTGAATCGTCAGGAAATCTGGCAATTCTTCACTTATGGGAGAGAGCAAACCCCAATGAATCGCTTCTTCAATCGCTGCATCAAATTGGTCAAACTGATAGCCTTGTAAAGGTTCTAATTGCTGTAGTTGTTGGCTGTATAGACGAATAGCATCTGCACGAATAAACCCACTAAAAGGCGCTAAACAGAGTAACAACTTCTGCGCCTCTTCCGACAAATTACTGTGGGAATATTCCACACACTTGATGATATTATTAGTCTTATCCTCATCCCCCACATTAACTAACTCTGCCAACTGTAACCCTTGCCAAATCTCCTCCGGTGACTGTCGCTTCAGATTCGCTAATACCACTTCCATCGCCAACGGATATCCCGCCAACAACTTCATCAAGCGCTTAAAATAATCATCCTTTTTAATCGCATTTTTCCGACTCTTCGCCTGACGTTCTAAGATTCTCTCCGCTAATTCAGTTCTCGACTCTTGGTCTAATCCTTGTAACTGATAGATATTCTCCTTAAAAGTCCTGCGTTGCAGCCAAGTTTCCTCACTGCGAGACCCCAAAATCACCTTCGTTTTTCCCCCGACCAAATTCTTGAGAAATTCGGCGATTTCTTCCCTCTCATTCTCCGGTAAAGTATTCTGAATTGCTAACGGTTGTCCCGTCACCGACTCCAGATTATCTAAAATCAGAATATACGCCTCACTGCGGAGTTTTTGCTCTAGTTTCTTTACCCGCGCTTTCAGGTTCATCCCTTGGAAACTCGCCTGTTCAAAACGATTATAAATTCCCTGACCGATTTCATAAACAATCTGTTCTAAAGTCCAAGCTTTTCTATCATAACCAAAATAGAAAATATGGGTCGCCCAGTTGGTTTTCTGCCACCATTCTCGTAGATAATTGAGTAAGGTAGTTTTTCCTGTCCCTCCCATTCCTTTGAGTAAAAGGATATTATGTTTCAGCAGTGCCTTTTCCAGCTTGAGAATTTCTAAATCCCTTCCCACAAAGCCGTATTCTGGTAAAGGAAAGACATATTGATTGCCGATATGTTCCCAGTATTTTTCCTCCTCTTCTGGAGTAAATGGACGCAAATTGAGATTAATTTTACCGCGACAATAAATCACCGGTAATAACCAATCTTCTAAATCTATTATCGTATTATAATAGGCGCGGCGTTGCTTATTATTGAATAACTCTAACCGTCCTTTTCGCATCGCTTCCGTTAGGTCTTTTCCGTTCAATAATTGCTGATAAATTGGTTTCATCATCAACTTAGCTGCAGAAACCGTCACCGAATATCCCATCGCCACCACTGCTTGCATTCCCGCAGTCATCAAACGACTTCCTAAACTGGTTTCCCGATAGTCTTCTGATTCCTGGGAAATTTGCTTTGCTGACTGACAAGCATTGAGAATACAAATAGGGATATTTTTCCCAGTGAGTAAATTCGCTAATTCCGTCGCTTCTACCGGAGTCGCTTGACCTTTTTCTTCTCCTTCCAGAAACAGAAAAGCTTTTACTCCCTCATATTCTGCTAAATCCTCCAGTCCCCATCCCCTTTGATAGCGCCAAGAATCCCCGTGAACCTGTCTTTGGTACTGTTCATATTCCATTAATCCGCCATGAACATCGAAATGAATAACATGATAGTATCCTTCTCCCTTCTCATCCAGATGTCTGGTTAGTGATTCATAAGTTCCGGGACGCAAAATATCAATTTTTACCGGTATTTCACTACTATTTACCAGTTCTACTAAAGGACGGGAAATCGTGCGATAGTTAACATCAGATTCCTCATTAGGACGCGCAATCACCACCAGAAGATTGATAGTAGGATAAGTGGCCATTTGCACCGGGACAACTGTAGCCCCTCGACGCTGGCGGGAGATGATACAATCTATAGAAAAAGGACGCGGTAAATCAGGATCTTTCAGCGCTTCCCAATGTAAAGCTTGAAATTCTGGCGACTGACTTTCGATGATAATTTGCAGTTGACTTAACTGCTTTCGTAAGTCTCGATATTCCCCATAAGCATTTAAATTACTCTGGAAAACCTGTTTAAATAGGTTTTCGCCATAGTTTTGGACACTGTTGGCGGCTTTTTGCGCCTTATCCGTTTCTAGCGTCGGAAATCTTAACCATTTCTCAAAGTACCATTCTAGTTGTTTTTCTTCTTGGTTAGTAAAGGGGTCAGTAACCGTAATTGGGTAGCTGTTACCGCTATCAAAATTGAGACTAGCAGTAAAGCCACCATCGTTAATTCCTTCTTCGCGGATGGTGAGGACTAACATAGAGATAAGTTTAGAATTGTTCTATTACAACTCTTCAGCAGTTTAACGGTATTATACTGGAAAAAACCTATTGCTTTGAGCCTATGGATGTTCGAGCGGCAGTTGCCCTAGAAGCGGGAAAACCCCTAACTATTGAAACGGTACAATTAGCAGCACCGCAAGCGGGGGAAGTGTTAGTAGAAATCAAAGCCACGGGAGTTTGTCACACCGATGCCTATACTCTCTCTGGGGCCGATCCTGAAGGCTTATTTCCCTCAATTTTAGGCCATGAAGGGGCCGGAATCGTGGTAGAAGTGGGAAAAGGTGTCACTAGCTTAAAAGTGGGTGATCCTGTGATTCCCCTATACATTCCCGAATGTCGTCAGTGCGAATACTGTCTCAGCTTTAAAACCAATCTCTGTCAAGCAATTCGTCTTACCCAAGGTCGGGGAGTAATGCCGGATGGAACCAGTCGTTTTTCCCTCGATGGTCAGCCTCTTTATCACTACATGGGAACCTCGACTTTTGCTAACTATACCGTACTGCCGGAGATTTCCCTAGCCAAGATTCGCCCCGATGCTCCCTTTGAAAAAGTCTGTTATATCGGCTGCGGAGTCACTACAGGTATCGGTGCGGTGATTAATACCGCTAAAGTGGAACCGGGGGCAAAAGTGGTGGTTTTTGGTCTGGGAGGTATCGGTTTAAATGTTATTCAAGGGGCCCGTTTGGTGGGGGCCGATATGATTGTCGGGGTCGATATCAATCCCCAGAAACAAGCTTTAGCGACCAAATTCGGGATGACTCATTTTGTTAATCCCCAAGAAATCGAGGGGGATTTAGTGGCCTATCTGGTGGATTTAACTAAAGGTGGGGCCGATTATAGTTTTGAGTGTATCGGCAATGTCCAGATTATGCGTCAAGCTTTGGAATGTTGCCATAAGGGTTGGGGTGTTGCCACTATTATCGGTGTAGCTGGAGCCGGCCAAGAAATTAGTACCCGTCCTTTTCAATTAGTCACCGGACGGGTCTGGAAAGGTACGGCTTTTGGTGGAGCGAGAGGTCGTACAGATGTACCAAAAATAGTCGATTGGTACATGGACGGCAAGATTAACATTGATGATTTAATCACCCACGTTCTACCTCTGGCAAGAATTAACGAGGCCTTTGACCTGATGCGACAAGGGGATTCTATCCGCAGTGTGATTACATTTTGAGCAGGGATAATGTTACATATAGTTAAGAAATACTTGACAAACTCTTAACTGTATGTGTGCGCCAGTTTCCTAGCTCTCTTTAACTTACTATAGAAGCGATCAATCTTTGTGTCCTCTGTGTCTGGAGTGATTCCTTCCACTCCCAGTATTTACACTTATTTTGTTAAGATATATTGCAGATACCCTGAACTTTAGTCAAGAGAGGAGCTAAATCACCTAGTATTGCGTCTTTTTCAGTGAACAGTGAACAGTAATCAGTAATCAGTGAAAAGACAGTGGCAAACTACTATTTAATACTGCTCACTTAATACATACTGCTCACTTAGAACTCAAATCTGATAAGTACCTAGGCAAAATTAATTACACATATCTAACCCCGCTCTTGCCTCTTGCCTCTTGCCTCTTGCCTATCTTCACTAGGAAATTAATTTTGCACGACTACTTAACTGATGACTGATAACTGATGACTGATAACTGATAACTGATAACTGATAACTGATAACTGCCCTAATAACTTTTAAATTTTATAACTTTAAGCAAATGCGTAATAGCGGACTCCTATCAAAAACCAAAGTCAAACTGAAACCGAAAAAAACCCTCACCTCGCCGACGCGGCCAGCGCCGAATAAATTACAGAATAAAATCAAAGATAAAGAGCGTCTAGTCGGTCGTCAGCGTCAGTCATGGCTAATTATGGGATTAATTAGCATTGTCCTGCTAGGAGGAGTTGGCTCACGATTGGCCTATTTACAACTGCAGCAAGGACAAATTAACCGAGAAAGGGCAGAAAATAACCGGATTCGCATTCTTCCCAAACCTCCGGTCCGGGGCAACTTATTCGATCGCAATGGCAAAGTTTTGGCCACGGCCCGCTTAACCCATGCGGCCTATATTTGGCCCAAATCCCAGCGTAATCCCGCCCAAAAACTCAATCTTGACCGTTTAGCCAGTATTTTAGGCATTCCCAGAAGCGACCTAGAAAAACGCATTAACGAAGCGGACGAAAACCCCTCCACCCTGATCCGGATTGCTAGGGGTTTAACTCCGTCCCAAATTATCGCCCTAGAGGAATACAAAGACGAATTAACCGGCATTGAAGTGGACGTGGAATCAGTGCGCTACTATCCCAATGGTAAAATCGGGGCGCATATTCTCGGTTATACCGGGGAACTAACCCCAGAGGAATATAAAGCCAAAAGACCCCAGGGCTACCGATTGGGAGATGTCGTCGGTAAAATGGGTGTAGAAGCCGCCTACGAGTCAAAATTGCGGGGAGAATGGGGGGGAATGCAGTTAGAGGTCAACGGATCGGGACAAGTAATCCAAATTCTCGGCCAAAAAATTGCTAAACCGGGGCAAGATGTCACCCTGACACTAGATTTAAAACTCCAAAAAGCCGCCGAGGCCGCTTTAGGAAAACGCAAAGGTGCGATCGTGGCGATCGATCCCCGGGATGGTTCCGTGCGAGCCATGGTCAGTTATCCTAGTTTCGATCCCAATGTTTTCTCGGCCCCAATTACCACCACCACTTGGAAAAAACTACAAGCGGAGGGCAACCCGTTTGTTAACCGCGCTCTCCAAGGATTCCCCCCCGCTTCCACCTTTAAAGTCGTCACTGCCACTGCTGGCATGGAATCGGGGAAATTTCCCCCCAATACGGTCTTAAATACCTTTGCTGCCCTTTATGTGGGGGGGACAGCTTTCGGGGAATGGAATCGCGCTGGTTTTGGTCCGATGGGTTTTGTCCGGGCCATGGCCATGAGTAGTAACACTTTTCACGGTCAAATAGGTCGCGGGGTGGGGGGACCGGCTTTAATTGCTATGGCCCGGCGCTACGGTTTCGGTCAGAAAACTGGGATAGAATTAGCGGAAGAAACTCCGGGGTTAATTGCCGATCGCGATTGGAAACTGCGTAATTTTAAAAACTGGGATTGGTCCGTAGGCGATACGATTAATATGTCGATCGGTCAAGGATTTACCCTCGCGACTCCCCTACAGGTAGCTGTGATGTTTGCCGTCCCCGCTAACGGGGGTTTTTTGGTGAAACCCCACCTTTTACAGGATGCCCGCAATGTTAAGGAATGGCGCAAGTCTTTGAACATGAAACCTAGCACCCTAGACACCCTGAGAAAGTCCCTGAGAGCCGTGGTAGCGGAAGGAACGGGGCGGTCCCTATCGGACCCCGCTTTACCGCCTGTAGCGGGCAAAAGCGGCACAGCAGAAGCACCTCCGGGCAAGTCCCACGCTTGGTTTGGAGCTTTCGCGCCCTTCGACAAGCCCGAAATTGTTGTGGTCGCCTTTGCGGAACATTCCGGCGGTGGTGGTGGGAAAGTGGCTGCACCTATGGTACGTCAGGTAATGGAGGCTTATTTTAATGTCAAACCCAAAGAAGAAAAACCCCGGCCGAAGCCCTAGAGACTTGTGGCGGTAAGCGGCACACAGCGTACGGTAATTCCCGTGGCCTTTGCGATTTTTTCCGCCCAAATTGTCAATATTTCAGCGTTTACCGGTTTGAGAATTTGCCTTCCGTCGCCCGCGCTGAGGGGATTATTACCACGGGTTTCTAATTGTCTTTGTCTGGCCCGGGGGCGGGTCGGGGTGTTAAGTTGAATTTCATCCGGTTGTAGCTGTTGCATCAAATCGATGTATCGGTCTTGATCTTGGTGCGACCAAGAGGCCAGTAGCATGGTTTGAATTGCTAGTTTTCCCGACCATTCTTGGCGAAATTGTCTTAATCCCCACCAAAGCTCCTGCCAATCCAGACCGGGGACCGGACGGTTAACCCGTCGCCATTGGGCCTCGGAAACAGCATCGATTTTAGCGGCGACGATATCAGCTTTGCTCAAGTCTTGACGCACTTGGGCATCTCCCAAAAGGGTACTATTGGTTAAGACCGCCACCGGCCGCCTGGTCATTTCCTTGACGGTGGCCAGTATTTCCCCTAAATTGAGGGCGAGGGTGGGTTCCCCGCTACCACTGAGAGTGACTATATCCACTTCCCAGGGGGCAAAAGCACTTAAATCCCTGCTAATTTGTTCGCTGGTGATAAAAATTCTTCGTTGCTCGGTTTTTTGCTCAATTTCTCCTAACTGACAGTAGGCACAGTTAAAGGAACAGGTGGAAACTAAACCAATCGGATCAATGCCCAAGGAACTGCCGAAACGCCAAGAGGCAACCGGACCATATACGGAGCAGAAATAATCCTGGGGAGTAGTCATCGAATCTACCCAAAAAATACGGAGAGGGAGGGATTCGAACCCTCGGTACGGTCTTACGATTCGTACAACAGATTAGCAATCTGCCGCATTCGACCACTCTGCCACCTCTCCAAGATGACATTATTTTAGTCTAACATAAAGGTCTGATTTTTGGCAAGTAATTTTTGGGCAGTTAATCGCCTAAACGACCATCCTCCATATTGACAATGCGATCGGCGATGTCGAGAATCCGGTTATCGTGGGTGACGAGTAAAATCGTGCAACCTTGTTCTTTTGCCAATTTCTGCATGATTTCCACCACATCGCGCCCAGATTGTTTATCTAAGGCCGCGGTCGGTTCATCAGCGAGGACTAATTTGGGATGACTGACGAGGGCGCGAGCGATCGCAACCCGTTGTTTTTGTCCCCCCGATAGATCGTGGGGATAATAATCAACGCGGTCCCCTAAACCCACAGATTCCAAAATTGCCGTGGCTTTTTGATCGAGATCTTGTTCTAAAAACTCCTCGTGCAGTTCCAAAGACATCCTAACGTTTTGTTTCGCTGTCAGGAATTTTAGTAAATTATGTGCTTGAAAAATATAGCCAATTTGACGGCGAATTTTCAGCATTTTGCCCTTACCAATTCCTAACATTTCTTGGCCGAGAATTTTTAAACTGCCCGCTTGTGCTGATCGCAAACCTCCCATTAAACTCAATAAAGTAGTTTTCCCCGATCCCGAAGGACCAGTCATAATCACTACTTCCCCCGCTTTAATTTCCAGATCGATATCGTATAAAACCTGTTTTTTTAATTCCCCCGTGCCAAAATAGTGATTTAAGCCTTTAATGGCAATTACGGGTTCATTAGGGCTAAAATCGACTAATTCTCGCTCTTTTTGAAAAATCAGCATTATTTCACCCTTGATAGTTTAAAAAATATCGGCTGGATCTGCTGTCCTTAATTTGCCCATGGCGACAATTCCAGAGGCAATACACATGATAACTGTTAGGATTAAAACTTCGATCGCCCTAGCGGTAGTCATCACTATGGGTAAAAGTGTAGCGGAGGAAGCGAGATGATAAACACCGAGAGAGACGATAAACCCCGGTATATACCCCAAAACCGCTAGTAATAAAGCTTCTTGCATCAAAACCCCGACTAAATACCAATCACCGTAACCCATAGCTTTTAGGGTAGCGTATTCGGGTAAGTGATCGGTGACATCGGAATAGAGAATTTGATAGACAATGACGATACCGACGATAAAACCGACTACTGTACCTAAACCAAAGATAAAACCAATCGCTGTACCATTTGCCCAATAGGTTTTTTCCCTTTCAGCAAATTCTTCTAAAGTAAGGACTATTACCTCACTTTTAGGGAAAAGTGCCTGTAAATTGCCTTTTAATGCCTCGATATTTGCCCCCGGTTGCAGTTTAATCAGTCCTATATCGATTTCGTGGGGTTGACGTTCGGGAAAGAGCCTTAAAAAGGTAGAATCACTGCTAATGACGTTACTATCGGCAGCAAAGGAGGCGCCAAGGGTAAAAATTCCCGCCACCTGTACCTCTTTTCTATTTAACTGAACTGTCAAATCGGGGTTTTTCTGGAGTAAATCGGCAATTGGACCGAATTCTGGCCTACCAGCTTGATCGTACAAGACGCGATTTAACATCTTTAGATCACTGGATTTTTGATTAACTTCCGGGAGGGTAAAAACCCGTTGACTGGGATCAAAACCAAAGACTAAAGTAGTTCTTTCTAGGGCAGTTTCGGGATTGCGCCACTGGGCCGAAGCAATATAAACTGGGGCTAAAGATTGAATGCCCTCGACTCTTTTAGCTTGGTACAAGCGATCGCGTGAGAAACTTTTCACCGCAAAGAGGGTATCAAATTGGGGATTAATCAGGACTAAATCCGCATCGAGGACATAATGGGGTTTAACGGAAGCATCAAATAAGGCATCCCGAAACCCCAACTGTGTAAAAATTAGGAAGTCAGCAAAAGCAATCCCAGCAATAGCCACGATCAAACGGGTTTTCTCTCGCGTCACCTGTAACCAAGATAGGGGCGTTTTTTTGAATAGATGGGTTAGTTTCATGGAAAACCTACTCATTGATAGTTACAGTTACTTGGGAATTGGTTAAACCTGCCACTTTTTCACTGTTTTCGCGATCTAAGGCAATGCGGACAGAGATCACTTTGCGATCAAAGTTTTCTCCCGGTTGATTGCTGAAGATATTTTGTTGGTCAACTTTTAGGGCAATTAAGCGCACTTTTCCCCTAACTTCGCCCTTAAACGCCGATCCGGTAATCGTGGCAGTTTGTCCCTTGCGAATTTTCCCGATATCGCTTTGATAGATTTCGGCAATTACTTCCATGCGCTCGGTTTCAGCGAGGTCAACAATTCCTTGATCGCTGATTTGTTCCCCGATACGGGTATTGACTTTAATCACTTTGCCGGTAATTGGCGATCGAATATAGGCCTGATTTAACTCAGTTTGGGCTTTTTTAACGGCAACTAGGGCAGCATTTACCTCCGCTTCGGCTGCCCGCACATCGACTCCCCGCACTTCCGAGACTTGATTTAAAGTGGATTTGGCCTCTTTGATCTGCTGTTGACCGGTGGATTCAATCCGGGCTAGGGTAGTCTTGGCTTCTTCTATCTGTTGTTTACCGGTGCTTTCAATTCTCTCTAGGGTAACTTTTGCTTCTGTTAGTTGTTGATTACTGGTTTCTAAATTCAGTCTTTTACTATCAAAACTAGAGGCGGAAATTGCCCCTTCTTGATAGAGTTTTTCGTAGCGATCAAATTCAGCTTTGGCATTGCGATATTCTGCTTCTAATTTGCCAATTGTCGCTTTTTGGGCAGCCCTATCCCCTTCTAATTGCGCTGTTAATCTTTGAATGGTTGTCCGTTGGGTTGCTTGATCCCCTAACCATTGTGCCTCGATTTTCCGCACGTTAGCGGCATTAGCATCGATTTCTCCGACTTTTGCCCCAGCTTTCACCTGTTCTAGTTTGGCTGCGGCTACTTTCACCTGTTCTTGTCCCTGTCGCAGGTTATCCTCTAATCTTTCCTGACTTTCGAGAATGGCGATTATTTGTCCCGTTTTGACGCTATCTCCTTCATCGACTAATAATTGCTTGACTCGATCGGAATCAAGCAACATCGGGGCAGATATGCTGATAATTTCTGTCCTCGGTTCAATTCTGCCTAAAGCGGTGATTTTTTGCGGTGTGGGTGACGCAATTACATGGGTTTTGGTTTCGGGTTTGGTGGCGAATTGGGAAAGACTATAAAAGGTGGTTATTCCTAATAATCCTGTGCCTAATACTATTAACCCGATCATTAACTTTTGATTTGGTTTCACAAAAGTTTTACCTTTCATATTTTTTTAGTTAATAAGTGATTGTTGGGGGTTAACAGTTTTTCTGCAAATAAGTAGTAAGAATTTTACCTAATAATTCCATTTGTTCATCGATCGCAATCTGTTCATTGCACCACAGGCGCTCTAATATCAGTCCATTAATAACGCTGACAACTAACCAAGCTACACTCGGATCGCTAATACCTAAAATCTCGATTACTGCCTGATGATAGCGGTGATCAACGCGCTCAAAAAGTTGACTACGACTCAGTTCTTCTCGTCCTTGATATTGAGAATAATCAATCCATAAGAATAATTGTTTGATGCAGTAATCCTCGCGATTAGTCATAAATTTGCCGAGAATTTTTAGCTTTTCTGTCAGGGTTTTTCCTCGATCAATCTCGGCTTTAGCTAATAAAACATCCTGCCGGCACATCTCCTCGACTAATTGCTCGAAAAGTGCCGCTTTACTGGGAAAGTAGTGGTACAGCGTTCCCGTGGACACTCCCAATCCTTGCGCTAATTCTCTCGTCGTCATGTTAGCATAGCCTTTCTCGGCAAAGAGTTCGGCACTTTTTAAGAGGAGTTCTTTTCGGTATTGTTCTACATCTACTATCTTAGGCATAAGTTTAATATCGAACGTTCGTTATATTTTAGCTTAACATTACTATAAATGGGGAAATCGGCTGTCCCTTTGCCTGTATGCTAGAAAGAGGAGCTAATTCGTTATTGAGCGAGCTTTTTCGCAAGGATTGACAGTATGGGTAATATTCACGAGCAGTTATTAGAGGAATTAGCCGAAGTGGAGTGGAGTGACTTGATCCCCCATGCTCAAAGGGATGCGCTGATCCTGGTTTCCGATTCCCTCAATTTAATCGAAGTGGCAGAAGCGATCGCTGGTGATCAGGTTGCTCAAGTGCAGAATTGGATCGGGGAAAAACTACTAGAAAAACCGACACAAGAGCAGTTAAGCGATTGGAATTCCCATCCCGATAACCTTTTTAATACACTAATCGTGCAACCTTTTGTGTTAATTCAGACCATAGCTTAGATAAAACCAAACCCCCCAATCTAGGATTGAGGGGTGAGAAAGAATAATCCTGGCATCGAGCTATTGTCCCGGTCGGCAACCCGACAAGTATCTTGGACAAGATGGTTGCGTACAACTGGCTAATTGCTCAATATTAAAGAATATTAAAAACCCCATTGGCAAAGGCGTTACCGAGTAATAATTCGTTACCAGATGAATCCGTAATTAGACCGGATACCCCATCCGTATCGAGCATCAGTGTCTTACTAGCGTTTTTAAATCTACCTACTCCAAAGAATGATATCCCTGTCCATTCAACGGTAGATAGGTCAATGTTCCCAATCTTGATAGCAACACCTTTTTTAGTGTCCGCAATGCCATCTTTGCCAAAATTACCAGAAAAAATGAATTGATCTCCACTTTCTCCTGACGCATAAACATCATTGCCTAGTCCGTTATAAAAAATGTCATTTCCCCCCCCGCCAAAAATGACATCATCGCCTGCACCATCGCGGAAAATCTCATCAGCAGCAGTCCCTTTTATCCGATCATTGTAGGCAGAACCGATATATTCTTCGATATTTGTGGCAATAATATTTTTAGGTCTGGTTGAGTCGTTAATGACAATTCCCTGTTTACTACCAGCAAAGTCTAAAATATCTTTTTTTCCCGCACCACCATCAACTTGAATGGTATTTCCATCAACTTTAAAAGTGTCATCACGATTTGTACCAATAAAAGTTTCAAAATTGGCAATCGAAAGGGATTCAGAGCCTACTTGGGCGACTTTGGCAGTAATATTAATTGATACTCCTAATGTTGTGGTTAAAGTTGAAAAGTCTAAGGTATCTTTTCCATCAACAGCATCAAGGGTTACTCCTTTGGGAAGTGATTGGATTTTTACAATATCATCCTTCTTAGTAAATTTAAGGGTTTCAATGCTAGATAAAGTGTCTGTGTCAGAGCCTACCTTTACTGTCCCATTAAATCCTGTTAATTTTGGATCAGGATTTTTGACTAAAGTTAAAGTAATTGGTGTTGTTTCTAAACTGTAGTCAACAGTATCATTTCCTAAGCCCCCGTCTAAGGTATCGTTACCAGCACCGCCAATCATTATGTCATTTCCGTTACCAGCTTCAACTTTGTTGGCCGCTTTATCCAGAGTAAAAACATCGTTAAAACTACTACCTTTAAAGTTTTCAATTTTGATATATTGCGGAATTCCTGTTCCACTTTTAACTAGATCTACTGTTATTGGTTTACTTGAATTTGAAAAGTCAACCAGATCAATTCCTTCTCCACCATCAACTTTGATCGTTTTTTCATCAACTTTAAAGATGTCATTATAGGCTGTACCAACAAAGATTTCAAAATTAGTGATTGAGAGAGAGTCCGAGCCTAATTTAACAACTTTTGTTGTACTATCAACCTGTACGCCTACTTTAGGATTTGCAGTGGAAAAGTCAAGAGTATCTTTTCCATCAACAGCATCAAGGGTTACTCCTTGAGGAATTGATTGGATTTTTACAATGTCATCTTTTGGAGTAAATTTAAGGGTTTCAATGCTAGATAAAGTGTCTGTGTCAGAGCCGACCTTTACTGTCCCATTAAATCCCGTTAATTTTGGATCAGGATTTTTGACTAAAGTTAAAGTAATTGGTGTTGTTTCTAAACTGTAGTCTGCCACGTCAATTCCAAGACCACCGATTAATGTATCGTTTCCACCTAAACCAGATAATGTATCGTTTCCATCTAAACCAGATAATTGATCTTTCCCTATACCACCCTTAATTACTTCCCCAATACTGTGATCAGTATTGAAAGGTGTTTGATAGGCAGTAAAAATGGCAAGATATTCTGAACCTTTAATACCATTACCATCAGTAGGATCATCGATTCCACCTGATTTTAGAAATTTTTGAGTTAGGGCGGTATAGCCTACTAAGTGAGCGTAAGCAAGCATTCCTGAAAACGTTATGTGATAGCCGTTCAAGATTTGTCCGTCATAAACTGCCCATCCACCTTTTATAATTTTATTTGCGTTTAGGGCTAATATGGCATCAAAGGCTTTCTCTTGACTGGCAGCAGCTATCGTTTTGTCCTTGCCGTTAATTCCTAGAAATGAGTCTTTACTGGTGACACCGGATTTTGTAGTCCAAGTACCTAGCCAATCATTCTTATAATAATTTGGGCTGGTGACCTCCACATAAAAACCTATATCTTTGAGAACTGCTTCACCAACTTGATATTTTCCTAAAAAGCCTAAACTGTTCTGAGCCTGATAGCCTCCGCTTCCACCAGATTCTCTCTGTCCAATCGCATCTTTGAAGTTTTGATAAGTTTTTGACATAATTAATAACACCTCTTTTTTTCAAAAAATTAAGTAAATATATGATTTTTACTGGAAATGTGTAAATTGGCACTGGTTCAGTCTGATTATCAGAATTAGGTGAAATCCCTGCACCTTATAACTATCTTGTATATTGTTTTCAAATTTAATAAGCTTCATCCACTAGGGTTTCGTATTTCTCTTGACCTAATGTTTTATAAGTTAACATCGGTAAATCTCCTATTGAAAAAAAATTGACTCGTAAGGATTCAGGAAAAGTAATCGAAATTAGGGTTTTCCGAGAAATAGAAGGAATCTAAAAAACCCTACGGGCCAGCATAGCGCGCTAAAGCAAGCCCGTCAACCCTATCCGGGATGCTATGGCGCTAGAATCTCGTTTCCGGCACGGTTCCTATTCGCCTTCATCCAAGTCAAAACCGTCAACAAGCAAAAACCCCCCGAAAAAAGGGGGGTTTTTGAGGAAAGAATAATCCTGGCATCGAGCTATTGTCCCGGTCGGCAACCCGACAAGTATCTTGGCCACGGTGAAGTTTCACAACCGAGTTCGGGATGGAATCGGAGTGGTGCCATCACGTTAAAGACACCAGGAAGGGTAGAACCCTCAAGACTGCAAAAGCTAGGGAAAAAGTGGTGAAAAGAAGAATCAGGTCAAGCCCTCGGTCGGTTAGTACTCCTCGACTGCACTCGTTACCGAGCTTCCATCTAGAGCCTATCAACGGGTAGTCTACCCGAGACCTTACTGGCTTAATGCCATGAGAGCAATCATCTGGAGGTGGGCTTCCCACTTAGATGCTTTCAGCGGTTATCCGCTCCGCACATGGCTACCCTGCGTTTACCGTTGGCACGATAACAGGTACACCAGCGGTGCGTCCTTCCCGGTCCTCTCGTACTAAGGAAGGCTCCTCGCAATGCTCTTACGCCTACACCGGATATGGACCGAACTGTCTCACGACGTTCTGAACCCAGCTCACGTACCGCTTTAATGGGCGAACAGCCCAACCCTTGGGACCGACTTCAGCCCCAGGTTGCGATGAGCCGACATCGAGGTGCCAAACCTCCCCGTCGATGTGAACTCTTGGGGGAGATCAGCCTGTTATCCCTAGAGTAACTTTTATCCGTTGAGCGACGGCCCTTCCACGCGGTGCCGTCGGATCACTAAAGCCGACTTTCGTCCCTGTTCGACTTGTGGGTCTCACAGTCAAGCTCCCTTCTGCTTTTGCACTCTATCGTCCCATTTCCAACGGGACCGAGGGAACCTTTGCGCGCCTCCGTTACCTTTTAGGAGGCGACCGCCCCAGTCAAACTGCCCACCTGAAACTGTCTCCCGCCCCGATGAGGGGTCAGGGTTAGAATTCTAGCCTCGCCAGAGTGGTATCTCACCGTTAGCTCCACCCTCCCCACGAGGAGAGTTTCAACGCTTCCCACCTATCCTGCGCAAGCGAAGCCCGAAGCCAATTCCAGGCTACAGTAAAGCTTCATAGGGTCTTTCTGTCCAGGTGCAGGTAGTCCGTATCTTCACAGACAATCCTATTTCGCCGAGTCTCTCTCCGAGACAGTGCCCAGATCGTTACGCCTTTCGTGCGGGTCGGAACTTACCCGACAAGGAATTTCGCTACCTTAGGACCGTTATAGTTACGGCCGCCGTTCACCGGGGCTTCGGTCGTCAGCTTCAGATTACTCCTGACCAACTTCCTTAACCTTCCGGCACTGGGCAGGCGTCAGCCTCCATACTGCGTCTTACGACTTGGCGGAGACCTGTGTTTTTGGTAAACAGTCGCCTGGGCCTATTCACTGCGACCCTCTTGCGAGGGTACCCCTTCTCCCGAAGTTACGGGGTCATTTTGCCGAGTTCCTTAGAGAGAGTTATCTCGCGCCCCTTAGTATTCTCTACTTCCCCACCTGTGTCGGTTTCGGGTACAGGCAATTAATGATTAACGTGGTTCGGGCTTTTCTAGGAAGCTTGATCAACGCCACTTCCCTCCCGTGGGAGGTGGGACTCGCGTCTTAGCTCCTGGTGTTTTCGCCACCTCTCATCGCCTCGACTGCTTGCACTGGTAACCAACATCCAGCTGACGTTGACCTTCTCCGTTCTCCGGCACAATCATTAATCGGTACGGGAATGTTAACCCGTTGTCCATCGACTACGCTTTTCAGCCTCGCCTTAGGTCCTGACTGACCCTCCGCGGACGAGCCTTGCGGAGGAAACCTTGGGGTTTCGGGGTGTGGGATTCTCACCCACATTTTCGCTACTTAAGCCGACATTCTCACTTCTATAGAGTCCACAGCTGCTTGCCGCTACTGCTTCACCCCCTATAGAACGCTCCCCTACCACTACAATGTAGTCCACAGCTTCGGTAGATAACTTAGCCCCGTTCATTTTCGGCGCAGGAGCGCTTGACCAGTGAGCTATTACGCACTCTTTTAAGGATTGCTGCTTCTAGGCAAACCTCCTGGTTGTCAATGCACTCCCACCTCCTTTCTCACTTAGTTATCATTTGGGGACCTTAGCTGGTGGTCTGGGCTGTTTCCCTCTTGACGATGAAGCTTATCCCCCACCGTCTCACTGGTAGTTTTTTTAGCCGTATTCAGAGTTTGCCTCGCCTTGGTACCGGTCTCCCAGCCCGCGGCGAAACAGTGCTTTACCCCGACTAAACTTCTACTACCGCTGCGCCTCAACACATTTCGGGGAGAACCAGCTAGCTCCGAGTTCGATTGGCATTTCACCCCTAACCACAGCTCATCCGCTAATTTTTCAACATTAGTCGGTTCGGACCTCCACTTGGTTTTACCCAAGCTTCATCCTGGCCATGGTTAGATCACCCGGGTTCGGGTCTACAAATTATGACTTTTCGCCCTATTCAGACTCGCTTTCGCTGGGGCTGTGGGGTCTTCCCCCTTCACCTGCCATAACCTGTAAGTCGCCGGCTCATTCTTCAACAGGCACACGGTCAGACGTTCAATCGTCCTCCCATTGCTTGTAGGCTAACGGTTTCATGTTCTATTTCACTCCCCTTCCGGGGTTCTTTTCACCTTTCCCTCGCGGTACTGTTTCTCTATCGGTCACACGGGAATATTTAGCCTTACCTCGTGGTCGAGGCAGATTCACACGGGATTTCACGTGCCCCATGCTACTCGGGATGCAGTTAAGCTGGTTCCTTTTTCGACTACAGGACTTTCACCTTCTCTGGTGCGGTTTTCAGCCGCTTCGTCTAAATTTCCCAGTCTTTTGTCACTGTCCCACGACCCCAAGTTCCGCAGAACTTGGTTTAGGCTGTTCCCTTTTCGCTCGCCGCTACTGGGGGAATCGCTGTTGCTTTCTTTTCCTCTGGCTACTAAGATGTTTCAGTTCACCAGGTTTGCTCGCTCCACCCTATGGATTCAGGTGGTCGTCTTTAGGGTTGCCCCATTCGGATATCTTCGGATCAATGCTTGCTTCCCGCTCCCCGAAGCGTTTCGTCGGTAACTACGTCCTTCTTCGCTTCCGTGTGCCTAGGTAT
>NZ_JADEXI010000428.1:0-4014 GCF_015207185.1 Microcystis sp. LEGE 08355
TAAGAGACAGCTTCCCCACTGTATCGCCCAAATATGACCAACTCAGACCGAATTATTGTTCCTCTCGATGTGCCGGATTTAGAACAAGCGATCGCACTGCTCGATCTGTTGCCAGAAGTCAATTTTTGGAAAGTGGGACTAGAATTATTTGTCAGTAGCGGTGCAGAAATTCTAGGGATTCTGCAAGAAAGACAAAAAAAGAGCTTTCTCGATCTAAAATTTCATGATATTCCCAATACGGTCGCCGGGGCCTGTCGTTCAGCTAGTCGCTATCAAGTGGATTTACTCACCCTGCACGCTACGGCCGGACGGCAAGCACTGACGGCGGCGAAAGGGGCAATCTCTGACCTGCTATCACCGCCAAAACTTCTCGCTATCACCGTTTTAACCAGCCTTAACGCCAGGGAATTAGCTCTCGACCTCAAAATTCCCCTAGAACTATCGGAATATGCCTTAAATCTGGCATTATTGGCCAAGGAATCGGGAATTGATGGGGCAGTTTGTTCTCCCCAGGAAGTGGCGCAATTGCGGCGCGTCTGTGGAGAGGATTTTCTCTTAGTTTGCCCCGGAGTTCGTCCCTCCTGGTCAAGCAAAGGGGATCAAAGTCGGGTGATGACTCCGGCCCAAGCGCTTAAAGCTGGGGCTGATTATCTAGTAATTGGACGACCGATCACCGGTGCCGAGGAGCCAAAGGTAGCATGGACAAAAATTTGTCACGAATTAGCCGATATTTAGGGGTATTACTGGTTATTTTCGGGATTAACTCGCCGGCTGTTAGTCGTCCTCTTTCTAGCTGTCCGGAGGATTTAAATCTTTTAGTTGATCGCCTCTTGTCAGATTTACCCAGTTATGCTAATCGAGTTATTACCCGTTCCCAAATCGACCAAAAATTATCTACACCGGTTTTTGTGATTATTGCCGGTCGTCCCGAATTTGCACCCCTACCTTTAAGTGCTAGTCAATATTCCGGTCAAATTGCCGATGACACTCAACAGGTTTTTTTTACGACTTTAGAGCGTCAGTATAGCAAAAATCGCTCTGTCACTCTCCAGAATTATCACTGGTTATTTTTAACTAAAACTGGGGAAGGATGGCGATTAGTGACGGTTTACAGTCAATTAGCTGCCCTTGAACCCGCTCAAGTCCCCTTACCTCCCCTAGAAACCAGCCAAGGCACCATCGGCCAAGCGGTGCGTCTCTGGCTGCGGGACTGCGAAGCGGGTGCATTGCGCTAAATTCGCTCGGCCAAAACAAAGCGATCGAAACCTGCTAGGTCGTTAATAATCTGAATTTGTCGATAATTGCCCTGATTTTCCAGCATTTGCGCTACTTTTTCCCCTTGACCGGCTCTCATTTCCACTAGCCAAAGACCTCCTGATCGCAGATAATCGGGAGCAGTGGCCACTAGATAGCGCAGCGCGGTCAATCCGTCTTCACCTCCATCGAGGGCCAAACGGGGTTCATGTTCCCGCACTTCAATTTGTAGGTCGAGGATTTCTGCACTGGGAATATAGGGGGGATTGGACAGCATACCCCTAATCTGTCCTTGCCACTTCTCTAGGGGTGTCCACCAAGAACCCTGTTTTAAGATAATTCTGTCGGCAAAACCCGTCTTGATGATATTTTCTTTGGCGATCGCTAAAGCCGTTTGACTGTAATCAACTGCATATATCTCTGCTTTTGTCAAGATACTGGCTAAACCAATAGCGATCGCGCCGCTACCAGTTCCCAGATCTACCCAGATTCCCCCGTCGTCTCCTCTGACGGTTTCTCCAACAATATCGATTAATAACTCGGTTTCGGGACGAGGAATTAAGACCCCTGGGGAGACTTTGAGGGTAAAATTACGCCAGACCACCGATTCGAGCAAATACTGCAAGGGAACCCTTGTTTGCAGGCGTTTTTGCCAGCGTTCAGTAATTTCCGACCAAGAATAACTCAAAGGGATTTTTTCTCGTTCGCGAAAGGATTGTAAGCGCAGGGAAAGAGTATCTAAATCTGTCACTGCTTGCAGAAAGATATCCACTTCCTTCGGAGATAGTTGCGCTTGCGCTAAATCAGCGATCGCCTGTTGGCGCCATTGACTTAATTCTTGACCGGAAATACTAGCAGTCACAGGGCTTAACGATTGGAGGCGGGGGGATTACTGGTATTATTATTAGAGCGTGGCTGATTTGCCGGGGGTTGGTTGGGAGCATTTTGGTTACTATTTGCTCGGATAAAATCAATCGTTTCTTGGCTAGGAAAGAGGAGAATTTTAGTTAAAGCTTCATCGTTGCTTTGTTGTAGGGTGGCGATGACACTTTCTAGGGGAATAACATCAATTTTCACCGTGGCTGCTTCGGCGGGATTGGCTTTTTTATATTGTTCTGCCATTTGTAAAGCGGCGGCTTTTTCAAAGAAGAAAGGAATAAAATCCTGATTATTGCGACTGACCACTAGAAAATTACTCTCTTTTCCCGCTTTCGGCACAAATAAAGGGACACCGCCTTGATATTGTTGACCTCTTTCACTAAGCAGTTTTTTCGCCGATTCTACTTCCGACTCTTTGGGAACAAAATCGATAATTAAACGATTTTGTTCGGTTTGACTGGTTTGCATCTTATAGACTTGTGCCAAGGAAACAGGCTGAACTTTAACTTTGCTGGCCACTTCAGGATTCTCTTTTTTCAGTCGTTCAAAAAAGTTTTCTGCGTCCTGCCGACTGATAAAAACTCCCGTGAATTTCTGTTCTTTTTCTCCTACGGCAATTAGGGGAACTCCTTGATCATCGGCAATAGCGAAGACAGGTACAGACTGCAAGGTTTTGACGATTTGTTCTTCTGGTAAAGCGAGTGCTTTAGAATAGCTGCCCAGCAGCGAAGTCAACATTGTCGTTCCTACTAAACCAAGGGTTGCCGTCCAACGAATGAGAGATTTCATCAAAATAATTACCTCGTTATTACTATTAACCAATATTTGCCGTGAATCTGAACTATATCGTCTGCTTAACCCCTCCGATCAGGAGTTTTCTGATGAATAACCAGCCCCAAAAGTTCCCTTTATTGGCTTGCTTCTGAACCATCATAGCTAAAAAGATCCGCACTTGGTCAGATGTGGTGGCAGCGGCGACGAGGAAACAGGGGCAACTTAGGGGCTGATCTGGAGAATAATAGGAATTAATTAGAGTTTTTAAGCTATGTTTTCCGAAAAAAACGCTTTAGCTACGGTTTAAGTTTCCTTAAGCTTGCTTTTGCCTTCATAAGCACCAACTTAAGCTCAAAAGGCCTCCTCTTGTCTGAATCAGTTAGTCAACCGGCTACCTTTTGAGCTTGGCACTGCTAATGACTTTCCGAGAGATGGTGCGGATGGGCGATCGCTAACCGCAGCCATTGATAGGAAACTAGATTTAAAATCAGTCCGATGATCAATAAAATCGCCATGAGAGCGATTTGATACCAGGCGATCGGTCTGACCAGAAGATCGGCGATCAGATGGGCTAAATTCAAGACAGAATAGACAATTGTCAGCCAGAAATGGGCCTTTCTCAAGGAGCGACTTTCGCTAAAATTGACCCCGATAATCGCTAACATTGGCAGCAAAAAAAAGAGCAACATTCCCCAGAAAATCGGATCGAGATTGCTGGTTTGATGACTCTCGACGATCAATTGACCATGGAAAAGCGGCATTAAACCCAGTTGGGTGTGAAATAGGGTTCCCAAGAGGAATGTTGTCCAGAGAGCGGCAATTTTTTCGGGATATTTCGCTGTTTTCACGGTAATTATCCTCTTAATCGGTTAATATAAAAGTTCGGGCTAGGTGAGAAAGTATTCTTAAATTTTTCCTAGTCACTTATCTATACATTCTAAAAAAAGTTTCTGTATTTAAAATTACTTTTTACAAAAAAACACAAAATAAGACCTCTTGCAAAAATCAAAAATCTTCCGTTAGGTGAGGAGTCAGGAGATAGGAGTCAGGAGTCGGGAGACGGGAGATTATTTTTATTTATTCTCCCCACACCCCACACCCCACACC
>NZ_JADEXI010000429.1:0-4005 GCF_015207185.1 Microcystis sp. LEGE 08355
GGTGTAGGGTTTTACCGATTTTGAGGTAGTCAGTTACCTAATTTTCAGGGAAAAAGTACCTGAATTTTACCCCTGATCCCTCCAATGGTCGGCACTTTTTGAGGTCAAAAAAGTCTAAAAGCCTTATCCAACAAGGTTTTTAGATTTATTCAGCAAGCCCTAGGTAATCATCTGTAGGGTGGGTTAGGCGAAAATAAGTTATAATCTCACTAAAAATTGAGTATTCGCCGTAACCCACCAGACTTCAGCGTGAGCTTTTGTCGAACGCTTTTTTCTCCCTATCTCCCCACTGATAACTGATTACTGTTCACTGATAACTGACACCCCCTGATTCCTCAACTCCGATCGCTACCTGCTGTTAGAATAGAGAATTGCGGTCAGACTGACGATAAAATTGAGAAGCTAAATCCTTGATTCTTAATAGTTGTTGAGAAACTTTCCGCCTACTATCGCAATTATCCGATAATATGGGCAACAGCGAGTTAGTCTATTCAGTCTGTTAAAATTGACCCCCGTTGGTCGTATTCGCGCACTGTCTAACCTTTATGATGAGGATCAGTTAATATGGAATCAATGCAACCCACCGAAACACAAAATCCGATTAGAACAGATTTACCCGGGTCTCTGAGCAAACCCAGCAGCAGCAGCAGCACCGAACAGATTTGGTCTGAATATGTAGAACCAGTTTGGGATTCGGTAATGTCCTATCTGGCTAATGTCCCCGATTATATCGGTAGTTTCTTCTCTGGATACAAAAAACCTTTAATCGTTCTGGGGGCAATTTTAGCCAGTTTTGTCACCGTGAAAGTTACCCTAGCGGTTTTAGATGCGATCGATGATATTCCCCTCCTTGCTCCTATCCTACAATTAGTTGGGATCGTTTACACTGGTTGGTTTGTCTGGCGCTATCTACTCAAGGATGAAAATCGTCGCGAGTTATTAGCCGAAATTGATGCACTAAAAGCGCAAGTTTTTGGCAGTCACAATAACACTTTATAGATAGAATCAAGCATAAAAAACAAAGGAGTTGAGTGTTTCCGCTCAACTCTTTTGTTTTTGCACAACAGCTTACACTAGAGTTCTTGCATAAGTAGGGTTTGCGGCAAAAAGTACGGGCGAAGCATTCGGATAGAAAATCTCCGGTTTCACCGATAGGTTATTGCCCGAATGCTTCGCCCCTACAGGACGCGGGCCGATGAAGACGCAAGGTTTAGAAGCAGGATTCTCTCAAAATCTTGCACCTGTTTCGCTCGTAAAGCCACAAAACCGCTACCTTGCCTACATTTCAAATTTATTCAGCAAACCCTAATTAATTTTTGAGAGGGCAAAAATGAGAGAAATAAGCATAAAATTGCCTAAAATTCTTAAATAGAGCCTTCAATTGATTAATGCTCATTCTTAATTCTCCTGACGACCGACTCCTGACTTGAAAGAGGGTGTAGGGTGTGGGGTGTGGGGTGTAGGGAAGGAAACCTCTTTCATCTGTGGGGGTGAAAATTTTTTCATCGAGACCGGCTCCTGACCCCACCAACAAACTTTTTGCCGCAAACCCTAGCTTAACATCATAGTTCGGGAACCCGTACCGATCGAGCAGTTGTCAGGGGGCCTTGTATTTCGGTAAATTAGCACTCGGAAGGTAAGAGTGCTAATCTGGAAAAGACACTTACCCAAATACAAGAGAAACGGAGGATATTCCATGGCTGCAGTCAGCATCAACGTAACTACTGTTAAACCCCTAGGCGATCGAGTTTTCGTCAAAGTTAGTCCCAGCGAAGAAAAAACCGCCGGTGGTATTTTCCTTCCCGACGCCGCTAAAGAAAAACCCCAAATCGGGGAAGTCGTGGCCGTCGGCCCAGGCAAACGCAACGATGACGGTAGCCGTACCCCCGTAGAAGTGGGTGTGGGGGACAAAGTTCTCTACTCCAAATATGCCGGAACCGATATCAAACTTGGTGGCGAAGAATTCGTTCTCCTCTCCGAAAAAGACATTCTCGCCGCCGTTTCCTAATCATCTACCCTTGAAAACCCCTATTTTGCACGAATAACGAGACATTATGGCTAAATCTATTATCTACAACGAAGATGCCCGTCGCGCCTTAGAAAAAGGCATGGATCTTCTGGCCGAAGCGGTAGCCGTCACCCTTGGCCCCAAAGGTCGTAACGTCGTCCTCGAAAAGAAATTTGGCGCGCCCCAAATCGTCAATGATGGCATCACCATCGCTAAAGAAATCGAACTGGAAGACCATATCGAGAACACCGGTGTGGCTTTAATTCGCCAAGCCGCCTCAAAAACCAACGATGTAGCCGGTGATGGTACAACTACCGCCACCGTTCTCGCCCACGCTATCGTTAAAGAAGGTTTACGCAACGTCGCCGCCGGTGCTAACCCGATTTCTCTGAAAAAAGGCATCGATAAAGCTGCCGATTTCCTCGTCAGTCAAATCGCCAAACACGCGAAACCCGTAGAAGATTCCAAAGCGATCGCACAAGTGGGCGCTATCTCTGCCGGTAACGATGATGAAGTCGGTCAAATGATCGCCTCGGCCATGGATAAAGTAGGTAAAGAAGGCGTAATTTCCCTAGAAGAAGGGAAATCGATGACCACCGAACTGGAAATCACCGAAGGGATGCGTTTTGACAAAGGTTATATCTCCCCCTACTTTGTCACCGACACCGAACGCATGGAATGCGTTTTTGAGGATCCCGCTATTCTGATTACCGACAAAAAAATCGGTTTAGTACAGGATTTGGTTCCCATTCTCGAACAAGTGGCCCGTCAAGGTAAACCCCTAGTGATTATCGCCGAAGACATCGAAAAAGAAGCTTTGGCAACCCTAGTGGTTAACCGTCTGCGCGGTGTTCTTAACGTCACTGCGGTGAAAGCTCCTGGATTTGGCGATCGCAGAAAAGCGATGTTAGAAGATATCGCCGTCTTAACCGGTGGTCAAGTAATCAGCGAAGATGCGGGTTTAAAACTGGAAACCACCAAAATTGACAGCTTAGGTACGGCCCGTCGTATCACCATGAACAAAGATACCACCACCATCGTGGCCGAAGGCAACGACGTGGCAGTGAAAACCCGTTGTGAGCAAATTCGCCGTCAAATCGAGGAAACCGATTCTTCCTACGATAAAGAAAAACTGCAAGAACGTCTGGCTAAATTAGCCGGGGGTGTGGCAGTGATTAAAGTCGGTGCCGCTACGGAAACGGAAATGAAAGACCGCAAATTGCGCCTAGAAGACGCAATTAACGCCACTAAAGCAGCTGTAGAAGAAGGTATCGTCCCCGGGGGTGGTACTACTTTGGCTCACCTGGCTCCCCAATTGGAAACCTGGGCTAAAGAAACCCTACACCATGAAGAATTAACCGGCGCTTTAATCGTTTCTCGCGCCATTGCTGCCCCCTTAAAACGGATCGCTGAAAATGCCGGCCAAAACGGTGCAGTTATTGCCGAACGGGTGAAAGAAAAGCCCTTTAATGTCGGTTATAATGCCGCTACTGGTGAGTTCTCCGATATGTTTGATGCGGGTATCGTTGACCCCGCTAAAGTGACTCGTTCTGCCCTACAAAATGCCGCTTCTATTGCCGGTATGGTTTTAACTACCGAGTGTATTGTGGTGGATAAACCGGAAAAAGAAAAATCCGCTCCTCCCGCCGGCGGTGGTGACTTCGACTATTAATAATTAGTCTATTTTTTCTCGACTCGATCGCTTAATTGCGATCGAGTTTTTTTTGATTAAAAAACATCACTTCGGGTTAATACTAAGTAGGTAGGCGTTAAAAATTATCAGATGCCCCCTTATTAAGGGGGGATCGGCACCCCCCTTATCAAGGGGGGCAGGGGGGATCGAACCTAAAATCCATTTTTAATTTAATTATAACCAGCTACTTAAATCTGGTTATTAAAGACTGATTATTTATTCCCCCTTTTGCATGAGTGCATGAGTAGAAAACGGGTTTCTCCGAGAAACCCGTTTTCTGTGCGTTACTCAGACTACTTAGAGC
>NZ_JADEXI010000430.1:0-4003 GCF_015207185.1 Microcystis sp. LEGE 08355
TCTCGACTTTGTGTGATAATTTTGGCTTATGGAATCCTGAAGTGCTTATTGGGCAAAACTTTTAGGACTATTTTGCGGAATAAACTATCAGTATAGACCTACTTTCCACACAGAAACCAGAAGAGCCGATTGTTTGTGTTGCTGTACCAACGCATTTCACTTCTCAAGATTGTTCAGTTTGTGGGACGAGAGTGCAAAAAACATTAAGCACTAGAACTCATCAATGTCCTAATTGTCAAACAGTCTTAGATAGGGATCATAATGCAGCAATAAATATTCTTAAAAAAGGGTTACAATATTTGGGAAATTATCTCAACGGTACTGTTGGGCAAACAGAAACCGACCCAAACGCCTTGGGAGAGTCCGGCCTCTGGATTCTTAATGGAGACATTGAGAATCTAAGCTGTCTCGTTGAACAAGGAATTTCTAACAGCAATGTGGAAAGAATCCCCTGTCACAGCGTAGCTTGACGGTGGGAGTATGTCAAAATCAAAAAACCAACCGCAGCAGCAAGACAAGAAAGCGCAATGATTCCTACCGTTATTGAAACCACAGGCCGGGGCGAACGCGCCTTCGATATCTACTCCCGACTACTCCGGGAAAGAATCGTCTTTTTGGGACAAGAAGTAACCAGCGACCTCGCTAACCTAATTGTCGCCCAATTACTCTTTCTAGAAGCAGAAGACCCCGAAAAAGATATTTACTTGTATATCAACTCCCCTGGGGGTTCCGTTTCGGCCGGATTAGGGATTTTTGACACCATGAATCAAATCCGTCCCGATGTCAGCACCATTTGTATTGGTTTAGCCGCCAGTATGGGGGCTTTTCTCCTCAGCGCCGGCAAACCGGGCAAAAGAATGAGCCTACCCAACTCGCGGATCATGATTCACCAACCCCTCGGCGGCGCCCAAGGTCAGGCCACCGATATCGAAATTCAGGCCAAAGAAATTCTCTATCTCAAACAATTACTCAATCAACACCTAGCTAGTCATACCGGTAAACCTCTCGACCTCATCGCCGAGGATACGGAAAGGGATTTCTTTATGTCCGCCGAAGAGGCTCTAGACTATGGTTTAATCGATCAAGTGATCGATCGCAGTCCTTCTGCTTCCAACCCTCCCCAGTAATAATCATGATCGGGTAGGCCCTGTCTACCCAAATTTTTGTAAATATTTAGTAAGCAGAAATTAATCATCGATCATCGCTATTAATCTTAAGTAACAGTGAAAAGTTCTAGCGGATTGGGTTAAGATCGAGACGTAACCCGAAAAAAATTGCAACAGGAATCGGTAGAAACACCCGGTGGGTTATTAACGGAAATTTTTTTACTGGCAATCCCTATGAACTATCATCCGCCCTCACAGCCCCTGCCCGCCCCCTGTATTATTGATTCTGGCGTGGTCATCGCTAAAGAAGATATGCGTCGTCTCCTCGATGATATCGGACGAGTTCGCTACATCCATAGTCTCGAAGGGGTGATTCAGAGTGAAGGGGAGGGATGGATAGTGGAAGTTTTCGCCGATTATCAGCAAAGCACCCTAGTCGCTAACTAC
The DNA here is from genome assembly GCF_015207185.1 of Microcystis sp. LEGE 08355. Classification (NCBI taxonomy): domain Bacteria; kingdom Bacillati; phylum Cyanobacteriota; class Cyanophyceae; order Chroococcales; family Microcystaceae; genus Microcystis; species Microcystis sp. LEGE 08355. The sequence continues at coordinate 1,554 of NZ_JADEXI010000430.1, forward strand.
AGTCTTTATCTGAATACCTATAGCTTCGATTATCTGCGTTTAACCCGCTCTCCTGACGGTGAAACCTATTTTGATCTGATCCAAGACAATCGGCAATTACGGCTGATTCCCCTGAGTAATCCACTGCAAGACCCCGATATGAAAGCCCGTCTCAATGCTGATACCCTCGAAGCCATGGTTACTCAGGTACTTTCTGCTAAGTGGGATGTGCAGTTTGAAGACGAAGACGACAACGATTGCCCTTTTTAGCCAGTGAGCAGAAATACTGATAACCGATAACAAGGGCTGATTTTTCGGTAGGAGAATTGCCAGATTCTGTCTTTTGCCTCTTGCCTCTTGCCTTCAAAAGCTGATAACTGATAACTGATAACTGATAACTGAAACAGTAGGATTTTCCTTTGAACTAATCGCCCAGTGTCCCCAAACTGGTGCGCGGGTTGGGGTTTGGCATACTCCCCACGGACCGGTAGAAACACCCCGTTTTATGCCCGTGGGAACTTTGGCCACGGTGAAAGGTTTGACCCCCGCTCAAATCGCCAGCACGGGGGCGCAAATGATTCTCGCTAATACCTATCACCTGCATCTGCAGCCGGGAGAAAGTATTATCGAGAAAGCGGGAGGTTTACACGAGTTTATGGCTTGGAATCAGCCAATATTAACAGATTCGGGTGGATTTCAGGTTTTTAGCCTTAGTCAACTGCGGCAAATTAAAGAGTCGGGAGTCACCTTTCGATCGCCCCGGGACGGTAGAATAATCGAAATTACGCCAGAAAAATCGATTCAGATTCAAAATGCCCTCGGTGCTGATGTGATTATGGCCTTCGATGAATGTCCCCCCACGGGAGTCAGTCATGAGACCATGAAAGCATCCATAGAACGCACCTATCGCTGGTTAGAGCGCTGTCTGACGGCCCATCAACGACCTCAAGAACAGGCTTTATTCGCCATCGTGCAGGGGGGAATCTATGAGGATTTACGGGCAACGGCGGCGGAATCTTTAGTAAAACTCGATTTACCCGGTTATGCTATCGGTGGCGTCAGTGTAGGGGAAGAAACGACCCTAATTCATCGCATTGTCCAGATAACTGCCCCTTTACTCCCCGAAAATAAACCCCGTTACCTGATGGGAGTGGGAACCTATGGAGAAATGGCCAAGGCGATCGCTAGTGGCATAGATCTGTTTGATTGCGTCATTCCCACCCGTTTTGGTCGCCATGGCACGGCTTTAGTGCGGGGGGAGCGTTGGAACCTAAAAAATGCCCGTTTTAAGGAGGATTTCGCCCCTTTAGACGAGACTTGTCCCTGTTACACCTGTCAACACTTTAGCCGTGCCTATCTGAATCATTTAATTAAATCGGGGGAAATGTTGGGTTATATTCTCTTATCTCTGCACAATATCGCCGAATTAATCAGATTTACCCGTGAAATTCGTCAATCTATCCTCGGGGGGACTTTTGCCCAAGATTTTGCCCCTTGGCTTGAGGATGCCGTAGATGTTACCCCAACGTGATAAAATTTCAGGAAACGTTTAAAAATTTTCTTGTCAAGGTAGATAGAGAGATGGAAACTGCACTTTTGTTCGCCAAATTGCCGGAAGCATACCAAATTTTCGACCCCCTAGTCGATGTGTTGCCCCTGATTCCCCTATTTTTCCTCTTGCTGGCCTTTGTTTGGCAAGCATCCGTCGGTTTTAAATAGGGTTTGCGGCAAAAAGCTTTTCCTGGGGGCAGGGTGTGACCCCCCCAACCCCCCCGACATCGGGGGGGTTGGGGGGGTCACACCCAACAACTAACAACCAAATTAACAACTATGACCACTACTACCTTAATTCCCAATCCTGCTATTAATAATCGCTCCCGCGATGTTCAAACCGCAGAAATTGCCGATAAAACTTGGGTTTTTCGCTCCCGTACTTGGGAAAGATTAAAATTTGAAATAGAATATGCTCGTCAACGGGGAACCACCGCTAATTCCTATCTTATCTGTGGCGATAAAACTGCCTTAATCGATCCCCCTGGAGAATCCTTCACCGAAATTTATTTAGAAGAAATTCGTCAATATATCTCCTTACATCGTCTCGATTATCTGATTCTCAGTCACGTTAATCCCAACCGTATCGTCACTTTAAAGGCCTTATTAGCCGCCACCCATCAAATCACCATCCTCTGTTCTAAAGCTGCCGTCAATACCCTTAAAAATGCCTTTCCTGATGCCCAAATTTTGGGCATACGAAGCGATGAAATCCTTGATTTGGGGCAAGGTCATCAACTAAGTTTTATTAATGTCCCTACGCCGCGCTGGCCTGATGGTATCTGCACTTTTGACCAAAAAAACCAAATTTTATACAGCGATAAATTCTTTAGTGTACATCTGTGCAGTGACGCTCTTTGGGATAAAAATTGGAAAGAATTAGATGTGGATCGTCGTTATTATTTTGATTGTCTCCATGC